>CAIYYQ010000357.1 GCA_903930505.1 Methanobacteriota archaeon | reverse complement strand
TTCTGGGGGGTTTGTTCTGCCATTTTTAGATATTCATGGCTTTGTTTGAAGATCACATAGAAATAGTTCTCATTGAATTCAATTTCAGGGAACGGCGCATTTTCTTTCTTGCACATTTCTCGTATCCTTTCAAAACCAGTTCCCATTTTCTCTCCGAAATGTATCCTTGCGAATAAATCAGCGATAATCTGGTTTCTCCTGAAAACAGTTTTGCCAAGAACAAAATGGGCGGGTTTTATCCAGTAATTTTCAATCTTTATACACGATGGTAGGAATTTCAGTATATTATTATGCCCATGTTCAAAATAATATTTGTGCATGACCGAATTAATCACTGTTTCTCGTATTGCCTCAAAAGGATATTCATAGATGTTTTTCCTTTGTGGCATTCCTGTAAATCTATACGCAACCTTTGAATACAATCTGATAAACTTCATCACTTCTTCAACGATCTCAAAAAGACTTCCTGTAATCTCTTTTCTGTCTATAACATCGGTTCCCGACTCATTTTTGAACAGAGCGACAGTAAATACAGACCACGGGATAAATCGTTGTGGATTTTTTGCAAAAAATAATACTCCTGCGTTGTTAAAGTACAGTTTTTCGTCTTGTTTTTCAGCTACACCTAAATTCATGAGCATCGTTTCAACATCGCTCGCTCGTGAAATATCACCGAGTTCAAGGAATCTGTAAAACTTGTTACTGTCAAAATCTTCAGGGTATTGAAACCTTGGTTCTATGAATTCATCGAATCGTATTTTTCCCTCAGTTTTCAAAAAATCGATAAGTTCTTCTCTTGTCAACTTCTGAGTATTTGGGCCCATCCTCGTATAATATCCAGAGGAACATTCGTATGGTTTATCATTACCTTCTCGGACAGTGATAATGAGTATGTTGTGAAATTCTTCGAAGAGAATAGATATCTTTGGTCTACAGTTATTAGCTATATCCTGAATCTGTGATTTGAATTTGTTTGTAATTGGTACTCCTTTGATTTTTTTATCAGCAGCGATTCCAAGGAAAATTTTTCCTCCTGAAGCATTGGCAAAGGCCACCATCTCTCTATCGATATCAGTTAATTTCTCTTTAAATTCAGTGTTCTGTCCTTCGCCTTGTTGGACGATGAATTCAAGCTCTTTTTGATTCATGACTATCAACCTATAAAATGAACCTTTTTAAACATATCCAAGTTCCTCAAACTTCTTTTCCTTTGTATGGAGAAAATTGAGATGAAACGTTTTTCGTTTTTATCTCATGCTATCAATGAAGCATTAGTACAACTTAAAGAGAGGATTGAAAAGTAAAAAGGAGGATTTCACATTCTATACGTCAGAATACATCTATTCGGAGAAAAAAACGCCTCAGTCTCTTTATAATTCTGGAGACCAACGTCCCATATGTACTTTCTTGATAGCTACCAATTTTATCTTCAAATATCATCAAAAAAAATTAGAAAAAGCGTGAAAAAATTTCTCAAAAAATTTATTGATTTTTTGTACCTTTCTTATCAGATAATAACCACTAGATCATACCCGCAAGAGAGAATTTCTGTTAGTTCATGGACATAGTATTTCTATTCAAAACCTTTTCTTTGTTTACCACATAGGGCATTAAAGATTTCAAAACATCAAATCTTTATTGTCCATTGTAGCTGTTTCTTATAAAACGAAATTAAAATAAGCTATGTATTTCTTCTGATGTATCATGAAGAGTCTCATCATTGACTACATGCGACTCATGAGGATGCCGGGGATCATCGGTCTTGCCATCACACCAATCATAGGGGCTCTCAGCGTCAACAACACATCTCTTGCAGCATGAGTGGATGAGGGCCGCCGGCCTGAAGGTGCCTAAGATTTACAATTCCCCGAAGGAGATAAATGGCCTCGCGTTCGTTAAGTTCCCGGGGGCGAAGGGGGGCAAAGGCTATTTCGTCGTGGACAGCGAGGAGGCGTACGAGAAGAAGATTAACATGATGATGCGGAGAAAGCTCATAACGCCAGAGGACGCTAAAAACTCCTACATACAGGAGTACATCATCGGCGTTAACGCGTACCCCCACTACTTCCACAGCGTCCTCCATGACAGGACGGAATTCATGGGCGTCGACAAGCGGTATGAGAGCAGCGTCGACGGCGTCTTCAGGGTTCCGGTGCCGGAGCAGATCGGGCAGGACATCAGCCCGTCGTTCACGATAGTCGGCAACTTCCCCATGGTATTGAGGGAGAGCCTCCTGGACGAGGTGTACGACATCGGCGAGCGGATAGTCAAGCAGTCCAAGAAGATAGCCGGCAAAGGCCTCATCGGACCATTCTGCATGGAAACAATCATAAGGGAGAACCTGGAGATCGTGGCCTTCGAGAT
>CAIYYQ010000356.1 GCA_903930505.1 Methanobacteriota archaeon | reverse complement strand
TTCATGTGCATTCTACTGAAGTTGGTCGATCGATCGGACGTGGCTCTCATACGATAAAAGACATAGAGTTTGAAGGTGGGCAAGCAGCTGATGGGATTATCACGGTTTCAAATGCGATGGCTGACGAATTGCAGAAACTCGGGTTTCCAACTAATAAAATTCATGTCTGCTGGAATGGTGTCGATCCGCAGAAATACGACCCGCAAAAAGTGTCAAAAGAGGAACGGCAGAATCTCAGACGACGATATGGAGTTGCTGATAATGAGACATTGTTATTTTTTATTGGCCGTCTTGTCACTGTGAAAGGCGTTGATAAACTCGTGCGAGCAATGCCTACGGTGCTAAAGGATTATCCGAACACGAAACTTCTCATTTTAGGTGTGGGTGACATGGAAGGAGAACTGAAATCCCTTGCAGGGCAACTCGGAATATATAACAAAGTGATTTTCAGAACTGAGTTTGTTAATGAAACAGAACGTATCGCACATTATGCTGCATCAGACATTGTCGTGTTGCCTTCGTTGTATGAACCATTTGGTATTGTCTGCACCGAAGCAATGTCCATGGCAAAACCTGTGATTGTTGGTGCCAAAGGAACAAATGGAATGAGAGAACAAATTATCCCAAGCGGCGAGAAACAATGTGGTCTGCATGTCAACCCCTTTGAACCAAATGATATCGCCTGGGGAATCATACAGGCACTTCAGTCGAAAGAACATGCCCTGGAGATGGGAAAAAACGCACGCGCCCGAGTCCTTGAGACGTTCAGCTGGGATGTGATTACGAAACGAACACTTGAAATCTACCAAGAGTTCGCACATGAGGATATTATCCCTTTATGTAGGTGCTAAAAAAGAATTTGGGGGAGGTACAGTACACATGCGGGAGTGGATTGTAACAAACGGCCTTGGCAGCTACGCATCGCTCACTTATGGGAATACGGTAACAAGGAAATACCATGGTTTGCTTGTTGCAAGTATTAATCCCCCAGTTAAACGATGGGTATTTGTCTCATCCATTGATGACACTGTGCAAATCAAGGATAAATCATATTGTTTGCGAGACCTTGAAAGTACGTTTACGTTCGACGGGTTTCCATCGTTTCATTATGAAATAGACAATGTAAAAATCAAAAAAACAGTGTTGATGGAACACGAAAAAAACACGACACTTGTCCGATACAAGGTTGAAACCAATACACCAGTCTCATTTGTGTTTAAACCTTTTCTTACCTCGCGACATTTCTACGATGTATACCCCGATCAACAGATTTCGTTTGATCATTCTGTGTTGGAGCATGGGATGTGTGTGAAGTTTGCTAATGTTGATAAAACCTTAAAAATCATTGTTCGCGATGCCGCGTACACCCCAAAAGAAACATGGGCTGATGTAGAGTATGAAAAGGATCGGGAACGAAACGACGCGTACCGAGATCGTCTGGTTTGTCTTGGAGAACTGAAAAAAACTGTGACGTCAACTGAGGAGTTTTATATCATCATCACCATTGAAGACGAAGTTGATGCAAACCCCTGGACAACATACAGAAATCAACTGCAGCGGAAAATAAAACTTCTTGAACAAGCACAGCTCCCAAATACATTTGATAAGTTTGTATTATCAACAGATAATTTTCTTGTGAAACGAGGGGAGGGAAAATCAATAGTTGCTGGCTACCATTGGTTTGGAGATTGGGGACGAGACACCTTGATTTCCTTACCAGGTATTGCTCTTGTCACGAAACGATATGATGAAGCAAAACAGATTCTTTTTAATTTCAGTAAATACTGTAAGAACGGTTTGATCCCAAATGCGTTTATGGATCGAGACGCTGTCGCGGTGTATAACACGGTGGATGCATCGCTTTGGTATGTCGATCGAGTCTATCAATATATGAAGTACACGAATGACC
>CAIYYQ010000355.1 GCA_903930505.1 Methanobacteriota archaeon | reverse complement strand
TTTCATTATTTTGAGCGATTAACGGGAAGACGTGAATATAAACTTCGAGTTGGGAATTATCGAGTTATCGCTGATATTGATGAAATAAAAAATAAAATATTTATTGCCTTTATAGGTCACAGAAAAAATATATACAAAGAAATTTGAACGTTCTATAAATAAAATCAAAGTTCAATTAATAGAACTATTATTAATTATTATTGAAAGCGCTGGGTGTAGGCCATAACCCTTTTTCTATCATTATTGAAGAGTTTTAATTTCTTCTAACTTGTCATCTTCGATGAGCTTTACTACTTGATCTCCACTTTTTTTTATAATTTTTGTAATTCTGCCAGATACTATTTTTGGTTCCACTCCAATCAAAATAATTCTTTCTGCATATGATTCGAGATATGCCATTAAAACAGATAGCGGAATCCCATGTGTGCTCACATGCATGGTACCGATCTTTTCTTTGGGAACAATCCTTAATTCACCAGGTCGCAGTCCCATTTCTACCGCGTCAATGATGATAAGAGTTTTTGGTTTCCTTTTTTTAACTAGAGACGTATAATTTTCTGGTGCGACCCCAGCATCGATAACCTCAATACCTGGTGAGGGTTTGTCTCTGAAGTAATCTGCGATATATGGCCCAATGGCATCATCGCCGCCATCGCGATTTCCGACACAAAAGATAAGATATTGTATCTGGTTTTTCATAGTTATTCGCACCATAAACATATGAATAAAAATATTAGGAATACTTGATTTTTTGGTAGGCGAGAATAAACCACATGACCGCTGTTCCTGCGGTAGATAAACAACTGAGATGTAGTTCAAGTGTGTAAAAAACCCATGCCATAATCACGAGAAGAATCGCAGTCGGCAACGCAGTAAATAGCGACTGTCCATGAACCTCTTTTAATCTGATGTTTCGTACGATCGCAGGAACAAGCGTAAGGATAAATAAGAAATTAATCACTGTTAACGCAAGATCCTGCCATATTGCCATAACAAATCAGCAAAACAGGAGAGTATAAATAAAACTTCTGCATCGCAGAACATGAAAAAAAGTTTCTCGAGGATACAACATATGGATGAAAGAATATCGCTTGCTCAAGGAGCAGGCGGGGAACTCATGGATAAACTCATCAAAGAAAAAATTCTTGCATACTTCAAGCAAGATACATCAATCGAGGTTCCACTGACGTTCATGGATGATGCTGCAGTCATTGATGATATTGTGTTCTCTACTGATTCTCATACTGTTCATCCGCTTATTTTCCCTGGAGGCGATATCGGTTCTCTAGCGGTTTCTGGGACGATTAACGATATCGCTGTTATGGGGGCAAAACCCATTGCTCTTTCTGCAGGTTTCATCATCGAAGAAGGATTCATGATGGAAACGCTTGAAATCATCGTGAAAAGCATGGGGCGATGTGCACAGGAAGCCCGGGTTTCTATCGTTACTGGTGACACCAAAGTTGTGGAAAAAGGAGCAATCCAGGAATTCATGGTTAACACAAGCGGCATCGGCAAACGAACAACGCTTCTTGATGACAACATCAACGAAGTGAAACGACATAGGAGATTCACAGGTAGATGGCTGCTTGACTCTAATCTGAAACCAGGAGACCAGATCATTATTTCAGGAAATATTGCGGAACACGGCATTGCGTTGCTTTCATTCCGTGAAGGTTATGGTTTTGAAACCACGGTGAAATCAGATGTTGCACCGTTGAATGATGTAATGACGAAGATACTTACAGTTGGTGGCGTGGTTTCCGCTAAGGATCCGACGCGTGGTGGACTTGCAAATACGGTGAATGAATATAGTGAGAAATCACATGTTGGCATTATTCTTTCTGAGGAGGACATCCCGATTTCAACTGGTGTACAGTCTGCATGCGGGCTGCTAGGACTTGATCCTTTGGAGATTGGAAATGAAGGAAAAGTTGTTCTTGGTGTTGTAAAAGAGAAAGCAGAAGAAATCCTTTCTGCGTTACAGAAACATCCTCTGGGTAAACATGCTGCGATCATTGGTACAGTCACCGATAAAATAACTGGTGTTGTGTTGGAAACAACAGTTGGTGGACGGAGAATTTTGCATAAGCCACTCGGAGACCCGGTACCGCGGATCTGCTAACAGAACATTTCATGGTCAAAACGTTTTAATAATCTATTAGATTACTTCATTAACGAATAAGGCACAGGTTGCTTGTTATGGGGAAATCTCTTTCAAAATCCTTCAAAAAAGCATTGTGGATCTACCATATCAATTCTGGTTCATGTAACGGATGTGATATTGAGATCATTGCCGCACTCTGTCCCAGGTATGATGTTGAGCGGTTTGGAATGAAACTTGTTGGTTCGCCCCGTCATGCAGATGTTCTGTTGATTACTGGTCCTGTGACTCGACAGATGGAAAAAAAAGTAAAACAGGTGTATGAGCAAATCCCGGATCCGAAACTGGTTGTCTGTGTTGGGAACTGTGGAAACACGGGTGATGTGTTTTATGAATCATACAACCTTGTCGGACCCGTTGATAAGATTATTCCTGTTGACGTGTATGTGATCGGATGTCCGCCGCGACCAGAAAACATTATCAACGGTGTGATAAAAGCATGGGTGAAACTTGAGACTCTGGAGGCAAAACAATAACTACGAAACCGTTATCTCCTGAGGAACTTATCGATTCTTTTACTACCGCATTTAACAAAAACATTATCAGTTCACGTATTGAGCGTCGAACCGCGGGGGTAAAGAAAAACGAGTATGCAACCATCTGGATGACAGTGGATCGATGTATGTTCAAGTCCGTGATTAAGCATCTCCTCACTATAGATTTTCCTCATCTTGCGGTTGTCTCTGGAAACGATCTTGGAGAGACGATTGAACTGATTTATCATTTTTCATTGTATTTTGGAATTAGATTAGGTGAAATTTCATTGAATATTGCGGTTCATCTCCCAAAAACAGATCTAACCATTGAAACAATTTCCGATCTTATTCCCGGTGCGGTTATCACGGAACGAGAAAAACAAGAGATGCTTGGAATAATTATTAAAGGAATTCCAGTGAACAAACGTTTGTTTTTGCCGAATGATTTCCCAGAAGGTGTGTATCCTTGGAGAAAGGATGAAACAGGGCCGCAGAAACTAGTGCGAAATCTTCATGAGGAAAAAAAATGAAGAAGACCACAAAAACCACGTATCAACTGCCGATTGGTCCCATTCACCCTGCGCTAAAAGAACCAGTGATGTTTGAGTTTGAAATCGATGGAGAAAAAATCGTAAATGTCGATGTGAACCTTGGCCAGGTTCATCGGGCTGTTGAATGGACTGGGATGCACAGAAACCCTATTCAAGTTCTGTATCTTGCAGAACGTATCTGTGGAATATGTTCGTTTTGTCATCCTATCGCGTTTGCTCGTGCTGTGGAAAACGCAGCAGGTATTGTTGTTCCAGATCGTGCTGAGTATCTGCGAACGCTTCATGGGGAAACAGAACGTATCGCATCTCATCTGTTGTGGATGGGGGTTGCTGCGCATGAGCTTGGGTTTGACTCGGTTTTATTTTACACGTGGCAGATGCGAGAGCATGTGCTTGATCTTATTGAATATCTTACGGGTAATCGTATCACAAAAGGAATAACAGCAATCGGGGGGGTACGTCGAGATATCACCAAAGATCATGTTGAAAAAATAAAGAAGACTCTTGAGTTTTTCAAAGAGCATGAGAACAAACTGCGTCATCTGCTTCTTGAGGATAAAACAGTTCAGCTTCGGAGCATAGGCTGCGGAATTCTCACAACGGAGGATGCTATTCGACTCTGTGCAGTAGGCCCTGTTGCTCGTGCTTCAGGAGTAAAAAAGGATGTGCGGGTTGATCAGGCGTTCTTCGCATATGGAGATCTTGATATAACGTATATGACACCAGATATTCTCACTGGTGAAATCCATGGGGATGTGTATGATCGTCTCATTGTTCGACTTCTTGAAATCAGTCAGTCTGTCGACATCATTAGGCAGTGTCTTGATCAGATGCCTTCTGGTGAGATCAATGCAGAACCAAAGATTCCAAAACTTCTGGCAACATTAAAGAAAACCAATGGCGAAGGCATCGGTCGGCATGAGGCGCCACGAGGTGAAGTGCTTCATTATGTGAAACTTGATGGAGAACACGAACATCCGTATACATGGAAGGTGAAAGCCCCAACCTATAACAACATCCTTCCATGGATCCCGATGTTGAAGGGTGCGCAGATCGCAGATATCCCTATTGTTGCAGCATCTACTGATCCATGTATGTCCTGTACAAATCGGGTTGTTGTTATCAGAAAACAGAAAAAATACATACTAGATAAAGAAGAACTCCATCAAATGAGCATAGAGAAAACACGGAGGCTTACTCAATGAGATTTCCGATGATTCCTCAGTTGCTTACTCAGTTATTCAAAAAACCATTCACCAACAAATATCCTAAGAAATATATTCCTGGGTCTCCGACAACCTTTCTTTCAGATGTAAAAAGTGGGAAGACATTAATGGTTCCTCCGTTAGAAACACCAAATGATTTCCGTGGAAAAATAATGTACCAAAAAGAACTATGCATCGGATGTGCGCTGTGTTCAAAGGTGTGTCCCTCCGCTGCAATCGAATTTAAACCTGAGGAGAAAAAAATAAGAATCTTTCTTGCTCGATGCACTTTTTGTGCGCAATGCAATGATGTCTGTCCTGTGCATTGTCTTCAGATGAGTAGCGAGTTTTTACTGGCGGATACTGATAAATATTCAAAAGAATTAATTGTGGAATAAACAATGAAACTGATTTTCAAAGGAGTTGTGCAAGGGGTTGGGTTTCGACCGACAATTTATCGTGTCGCAAAAGAACTTAAATTGAAAGGTTACGTCCTCAACAACGGCTCTGAAGTTGAAGTTGTCATCGATAAAAACGAGAATATTTTCCTAAAAAAACTACGAGAGCATCTGCCGTCAACTGCACTGATCACTGAAGTTTTAAGACAACCGGATGATCGAACATTTCGTGATTTTCGCATTCTTCATAGTACAGACGGAGAACGTCATTCTCGGATCCCTGTAGATGTCTGTACCTGTGATGATTGTCTCAAGGAAATATTTGATGCAAAAAATAAGCGGTATCAGTATCCTTTCGCCAATTGCACCGTGTGTGGTGCTCGGTTCAGTCTTATCACCGATGTCCCCTATGATCGAGAGCGCACTTCGATGAAGGATTTTCCTCTTTGTAATTCTTGTAAAAAAGAATACAAAAATCCTTTAGATCGCAGGTATCATGCACAAACTATCTCTTGTCCTGCATGTGGTCCAACATATCGGTTGTATGACAACAAAAAAAATGATCTTGGCTGTGAACATGCAATCAAGCGATTCGCTGAGCATCTTGACGTCGGATGCATCGGCGTCATGAAATCCTTGGGTGGTATGCATCTTTGCTGTACTCTTGATCAGCTTTCTCGATTCCGCGAATGGTATCATCGACCACAGAAAGCGTTTGCGGTCATGGTCAGAAATATAGAAACCGCGGAGAAATATGCAGATATCACAAAAAAAGAACGAGAATTTTTGTTATCAAAACATAGACCAATCGTCCTCGTACATAAAAAAAATGCAGAACTTGTATCACCTGGTTTAAACACTATTGGATTGTATCTTCCTTACACGGGTACGCATCATGTTTTATTTTCGTATCTGAATGCGGATGCACTGGTCATGACGTCAGCGAACATCCCTGGAGAACCTATGATTATCTGTAACGAGGATGCGTTTTCTCTTGGTGCTGAGATTTATCTTTTGCATAACCGCGATATCCCTAACCGCGTTGATGATTCGGTTGTACGAATCTGGAATGATCGTACGTTTTTCCTTCGGAAATCTCGAGGTTTTATCCCTGATCCACTCCCGGTATCTTATCAGTCTCGTGTACTTTCTGTGGGTGCAGAAGAAAATATTTGCGGAGCAGTCTCTAGTGAAAATCAGGTTTACATGACCCAGTATGTCGGCAACGGACGATACTATCAGTCTCTTGAGTTTTTAGAACAAAGCCTGCGGCATCTCATGAAACTTACCATGCGAGACCATCATATCGATGCGGTTGCAATGGATCTGCATCCAAAATATGAGACAAAAAGAATCGCAGAACAATTCGCAAAAGAATTTTTTGTTCCCTGTACTGCGGTGCAGCATCATTGGGCACATGCAGCATCTCTTCTTGTGGATAACGCTGTTGATGAAAGCGTTGTTCTTACTCTTGACGGTCTTGGGTATGGGGATGATAATACATTTTGGGGCGGAGAAGTTCTTTCTGCGGATTTTCATGGTTTTTTACGCGTTGGGCATCTTGAAAACATTCCCTTACTTGGTGGCGATCAAGCAACGAAAGATCCTAGACGTCTGGTGTTTGCTATCTTCAACACATTTAAGAAAGAAAAATATTTCAGTGGAGACGAAGCAGATGTTCTTGAGAAACTCATGGGTACATCACCGCAATCGAGCAGTTTTGGACGTGTTCTTGATGCGCTTTCGTGTTGCCTTGATATTTGTACGAAGCGAACCTATGATGGGGAGCCTGCGATGAAACTGGAGCGGTATCTTGCTCATGGAAAACCAACGATCTCATTTGAAGTTAAAGTGAAGCAGGGGATCGTACAGACAATTGATGTTTTCAAGCAACTTGATGAAATCGCAAAACCAAAATATTCGGAAAAACAAAAAGCAGATATTTCTTTTTCTTTTGTGAAATCAATACTTGATTCACTTACTGATATCGCTGTTGAATGCGCACAGAAAAAAGGAATTGAAACGATAGGTCTGACTGGTGGCGTCTCCTATAACATACCTATCACGGAGATGGTCGCATTACAAGTGAAAAAAGCTGGTTTATCTTTCCTTATTCATCGTCGTGTCCCGAATGGAGATGGAGGAATTGCCGTGGGACAAAATGCGATTGTTGGTCATCAGATTTAATCAGAGCTAAACTCCATTGCTTCAAAACGGGTGGTTCCTATACAGGTTAATTGCTTGCGTAAATCTTCATGAGAGATTGCTTTTACATACGATTCAGATTCGTTACATAACCGGGTAAAAAAATAATTGAATTGTATGAGGTCACATGATGATTTTTGAAAAAGTTCCCGGAGTTTCTTACGATTATTTTCAAGAACCTCTCCCTTGTTTCCATAAGGATAATCCCAATAACAGTTGCCCCATCCACCTGTTGGTGGGATAAAATACAGAATCTCTATGTTATTGACAAAAATTTTCTGATGATGAATGTTTGCCCATCGCTCAAGCGCCTTTCCATACATATCAATTTTTTGCTCTGAGAACCGATCTATTTGGTTTTGTTGTTTTTCTTTCATCATCATACAGTATATCATCATTGAATATAAATTTCATTTCCAGGCACAAATTATATATTTCACGTTCAACCTTCCATATAACTAATGAAAGAAATCGAAGTGAAGATACTAGATATCAACAGAAACAAATGTGAAAAAATATTAATTTCTCTTGGTGCAACGAAAATCTTTGATGGAGAAATACTCACCTTCTTTTATGATTATTTTGATTCTTCAATTCTGAAAGCAAAAAACCTGTTACGTTTGCGGAAAGCTGGAGCTAAATCGTTTCTCACGTTCAAACAATATGTTGAGAATTCTCATGCAAAAGTCCGTAAAGAATTCGATGTCGAAGTCTCTGATTTTGACACAACACATATGATTTTAAAAGGCCTTGGTTTAACTGCTACATTGTCTGTAAAAAAACATCGTAGTAGCTACATTCTCAACGATGTTCATTTTGAGTTTGATCGTCATCTCGATGAATATTCATTTATCCCTGATTTTTTAGAAATCGAAGCAAAAAATCTTGAGTCACTGTATCAAGCAGCTTCGCTTTTTGGATTCAAAAAAGAAGATTGCAGACCCTGGTCATTTTTTGATGTAGCTACTTATTACAAAAAAAAGAAAACCCATTCAATACCATAGTATACGATATCATTTGAGGAAATCTATATTAAGAGCGGAGAAAATACAACTTTATTAACAGGGAACGTGGGCGGCTAATGAATAAAGATGCGGAAGCAATTTCGAGTGGGATTCTTTATAGTAATCCTCATGGAAAAAACAGCGAACCTCAATTGACAAAAGAGACAATATCACTTGATGATCCAAAGTTTTTTATCAACCGTGAACTCAGTTGGCTTCGCATGCACGAGCGGATTCTGGAGGAGGCAAACGATAAAAATAATCCTTTGTTAGAGCGCGTGAAATTTCTTGCGATCTGCGGTAGCAACCTTGATGAATTCTTCATGGTTCGTGTCTCCGGGTTGATGCGGCAACTGAAGAAAGGTGCGTTGAAACTGCCACCTGATGGGATGACGCCACTTGAGCAGCTCACCGCGATCAGAAAAGAAGTTCTTATTCTCTTAGTAAATCATACGGTGTGCTGGAGAGATCGTTTAATCCCTGAACTAAAAGACGCAGGACTTGAGATTCTTCGCATCAGTGATCTTGATACAAAAAAACAAACTACGTTGAGGCAGTACTTCGAACACAATGTTTTTCCTACGTTAACCCCCCTTGCAATGGATCCTACGCATCCTTTTCCATTCATCTCAAATCTCAGCATCAACCTTGCTGTAATTCTTAGAGACTCAGAAAAACATGAGAAATATGCGCGGGTAAAGATTCCTACAAAACTGTTCCATCGATTTATTGTAATCCCCTCTGGTATTGAGGAGAAAGCAGATCAATCAAAACACCAAGAGTTCGTGTTTTTCGAGGATCTTATTGCAGCAAATCTTGATATGCTTTTTCCGGGGATGGAAATCGTTGGGGTGTACCCGTTTCGGATAACAAGAGATGCAGAAATTGATATAGTCCTTGATCAGGCAGGTGATCTTCTTACCGCAATTGAGGAGAGCATTGAGACAAGAAGGGTTGGTTCCCCGGTTCGCCTTGAAGTATCACCTGATATGCCCGAGTATCTGAGAAATTTGTTTGTGAAAAACCTTGGTCTTACCGAGGATATGGTGTATCCGTTCGATGGGCCTTTGGCGTTTATTGATTTCTGGGAGCTTCTCAATACCATTGATCGTCCTGATCTGAAAGACACCCCGTTTCTTCCCTTTACTCCTGATCAGCTTTCAGAAAAAACAGATATTTTCGCTGCGGTTTCACAGAAGGATTTTGTTCTGTATCATCCGTATGATAGCTTCAACGTCCTCGTAAATCTTTTACATCAAGCAGCTCATGATCCTGATGTCCTCTCAATTATGCTTACGATGTATCGGATTGACAAAAATTCACCAGTGATCGAGTCCTTAAAGCAGGCGAGACAAAACGGCAAAGCAGTGACTGCTCTTATTGAGTTAAAAGCAAAGTTTGATGAGCAGAACAATATCCAATGGGCAAAAGAACTTGAACACGAAGGAGTACATGTCATCTATGGTCTTGTGAATCTGAAGGTTCATGCAAAGCTTTGTCTGGTTGTGCGAAAGGAAAAAGAGGGGATTATGCGGTATTCGCATTTGAGTTCAGGTAACTATAATGCGGTAACCGGGCGGATTTATGGGGATATCGGATATCTCACTGCGAATAAAAAGATAGGTGAAGATGTTTCGC
>CAIYYQ010000354.1 GCA_903930505.1 Methanobacteriota archaeon | reverse complement strand
CGGATAAACAGTTTGGTATCCAGTTACACGTTCAATTATTCCGTGTGCTAACCTATGAGAAAATTTTGGATAGCAAACCGGGCAAGTTGGTTCCTTACAACATATGTGTCGATTCTCTGGTTTGTGCTCCCGGTTAACACTGCAAACAACAACCGAACGAATTTTACCACATTCAGAATTGGTCTTTTTTGATGCCGAACCGAAAATAATACCATGCGACGTGAAAATACTTTGACCATCATGTCTATTAGTATATGAGTACTGATCTGTTAATTGATGAGTATATGCAGGATACGAGCCGCCCCCTTCGTTCACCATACCCCCCGCTGTTGCGGAGGGGTGGGAACGAGTATGATACCCCCTCGATGCACTTACAGGTTGGACCGGCGCGATCATGCTACACCAAAAAAAAGGGCTTGGATAAATCAGACCGGGTCCACAAATGTCAGATAATTCCGCTTGTTACCGCTGAATACTTTTTTGACTTCAACATCAACCGCATCACGTAAAACTCCACCACTGGAATTCTGCGCGACCAACATTCCTTCGCATTGTTTGACAATGGTTTTTGAAGTGGTCCGGTACTTCAACGGAATCTTTTTGGTTGCCAGGTCAAGTCCATTGATTTTTGCGATCTTATCATACCGAGTTTCTGTACTGATTACAATACCAGTGATCGTAAAACGCAACCCTTCTTTGAGTTCTGGCCGGTCTGTTTCCTGAGGAACCTTTGTGATACTCTCGCTGAACTTCATGGTGATACCCCAACGAAACCAGATGCAAAGCACTTGTCACAGTGCCAGATCATTCGTGCTGGCTGTACTCGCATTGCAGAAAGGATGGATAGTTTCTCCGATTCCTCGAACGCATCTTCAGCCCGGCGCACGAGTTCGTTAATTTCACGCAGCTTCTGCACACGCGACTGAAAAGAAAGTTTTTTAGTGTCGAAAACCTTCTCAGATACTGTCCTTTCTCCCGACCGCTTGACCAGTGCCGGGGACTGGACTTGTTCTTTGTCGATACTTTCATTACCTTTTGTGTCTAACATCTTTTCAATCCTAACGCATTTTTTTCAGACCTTCCAGACACGCTACGCTATATTTCCATTTTTATAATTTGAATACACATTCTGCGCAAAACCGGCATTTCCGATTCGACACAGCAGTATCCCGCGCAGCGCATTCCCCAGTTCGCATCAAATAACAAGTCTGAGCTAGCAAGGCCCGGAATGGTCCAATGCGTTACTTTCTGAATTCATTTAATATATAATAAACCTTTTGCCATGATCCCGTACCCACCCACCACTAATCATCAAATTGGTCTATTTGTTAACTTCCACCACGCTTTGCCAAAGCCGGCATAACTGGCTACGATTTTCAAATCTTCCACGGTTGCCTGTTTTGGAATCGCAAACAGGATATACCCGTCCCAAGCATTTGACTTGCCCATCCTGACAAATTCCATGGGGTAATAATATTCATGGAAGTTCTGATATACTCTTACCCATCCGAAGTCATAAGGTTCTGTTCCCTGGGCGGTCTGATAGTTCTGCATCTCTGCAATTCTTACCCCATGTCCATGTTCCTGATCTTCATAATACAACCCGTCCTTATATTGAACTGCATAATGGCTGGCATTGAATCCATAGATCCCAGTGTCCTTGCTCTGGTCCTCCCCTTCCAAAGTCATCCTCAGAAAAACAAAGAGATATTTCATTCCATCCGGCGCAGCCTGATAGAAATACCTGCCATTATTTACGCTCCACCATTGATACGAACCGGAGATCCGATAGTTATACACGGATATATTAACAACCATGTCTTTTTTGCCTAAGACATCATCCCTCCTCCATCCGAAACTCTCACCGAGATACCGGCCTATTGTCCGGTACATGTAATCGCTTTCTGATTCTGTAACAACGGGATAAACCTCCGGTTGCGATATGGCAACAACCGGCACCGCAGTTGTTGGTATTGTTGTTATAATGGTTGCTGGTGCGCGCAAGGATTGTTTTATGCCTTTCATGGTTGCACAGCCAGAACCTATGACTAACATGACCAGAAACACACACAGGAGGCCTGCCAAGACCAAGGAATCGCGGTCACGCATCAACTACAACCTTCTGCCATGTTTCGACTACTGTTCGCTTTGGTACATGCTGAACAACTTCACCGCTATAATTTACCCACGAACCCGGCGGCGGATAATACATATGGAATTTCCAAACACCCGCCCATTCCCGTTGTGGGAATATCATCCTACCATATTCCACGGTGAGATCATGGAACGGATAACTTGCCAACCGCCCCGCATCTTTTCCAAAACTTGGCGCACGACTAGCAAGGATAAATGAGAATTGTCTGCGAGCGTTGGAAAATATATCGTTCCATGCCT
>CAIYYQ010000353.1 GCA_903930505.1 Methanobacteriota archaeon | reverse complement strand
CGATTCGGTACCATTGGAGTAAACTACTGGGCCGTCAAAAACGGTGTGTGTTCATTTTGCGAAGGGAAAAAAAACTACGAAACTTTTTTCTATCATCATATAGCAAAAAGAAGTCAAACAACGATGCAGACTACTCTTTCTCAAGCCATAGTTTCCAGACGACAAGAACAAGAACAACCAAAAAAATTATCGGAACAAACCACAACGAACGATCAACCCCGAGCACATACGCAAGCGCTAAAACAAAAGAAAGGGACACAAACAGTGTAATCAAATCTCGATATTTCATACTCCTCACCTCGCAGATATCTTTTTTTGAGTTATAAACTATTTCATCACATCTCATCCACAGAAATATTTTATTTGAACAACATATTTAATACTAAAGTATATACCTGCTCGCAAAAAAACAGGGAGGATATATCATGGTTGAAATCGCACCATTTCACGGAATTACTTACAATAAAGAAAAAATAAAGAAACTTGACGATGTCATGTCTCCACCCTACGATATTATTCCGGAGGACATGCAGAAGGCTTTGTATGAAAAACATCAGAATAACTTCGTCCGCATCATCCTTGGGAAACAAAACCCGGATGACACAGAACAGAACAATAGATACACCCGTGCGAAACAGTTCTTTGACGACTGGCAACAAAAAGGTATCTTCACACAATCCGCATCATCTGCGATTTACCCGTATTGCATTGACTACACCATCAAAAACGAGAAAAAAACATTCTATGGTTTTTTTGTGCTTCTGAAATTAGACCCGGAATATAAACATGTGAAAGCACATGAGAAAACACTTGCGAAACCCAAAGCAGATCGGCTCAATCTCATGCGTGCTTGCTACGCAAACACAGAGCCAATTGAGCTTTTGTACATGGACAAGACCGATACTATCAGAAAAACGATGGAAAATACATTGTCCACACCACTCATCAACGTAAAAGGATACGATGGTTTTATCCATTCATTTTGGAAACTTGATGATGAAAAAATTGTTTCCCAGATCATACAAGAGCTTACAAAAAAAGACCTCTACATCGCAGATGGACATCACCGATACCAAACAAGTATTAATTTTGCGCAGGAAATGAAACAAAAAACAGGAGACAAAAAACCGAATGCACCATTCAATTACATCATGGTTATCCTTGCAAACATGTTTGATTCTGGTCTAGCGATTCTTCCCACCCATCGTCTCATCAAACTCCCAACGTTCTCCATTGAAGCCTTAAAAGAAAAGATGAAACCATACGTTACTATCGAAGAAAAAATAGTGAGCGGAACCAATGCGGAACATATTGGAAAACAAATAATGAAGGATATTGACACAGCAAATGTCCATACATTCGCGTTATACACCAAAGGGAAATACTATATTTTCACGCTTAAGGATGAAAAAATCATGGATACGGTTGCTGCGGATCATTCGAAAACCTGGCGAACACTTGATGTTTCGATTTTACATAAACTTATTCTTGAGAAAGGACTAGGAATCAATGATACAAACCTTGAGGATCATGTGAAATACACACGGGTTGATGCAGAGGCTGTTCGATTTGTTGATGAAGGAAAATATGATCTATCGTTTTTAATCAATGGCACAAAAATCGAGCAGCTGAAAGTCATCGCAGAAGAAGGGGAACACATGCCGCAGAAATCAACATACTTTTTACCAAAAATGCTGTCTGGTCTTGTGATGTATAAGATGTAAAAAGAAACTCATTGGTCAATCGCTCTGTTTTCTATAATACCTGGAATTTTCTCCCAGGAAACTATTATTATTTCACTTACTTTCATCAAATTAAAATTTTTTTCCACAATAAGGACAAATATTAGCATCAAATGGAATTGCTTTTCCGCATCCGGGGCAATAACGATTTGGCTGGGGAGATTGCTGTTGTACTACTACAGGTTGTTGATTTTGAACCACATGTGTTTTTTCTTCAGGCATAACCGCGCCAACGATAAAAAGAATTATACCTATCAGAATGAGAGGCCAAGCACATATTATTCCGAAACCAAAAGTAACAAACGTGAAAAGAGCACCAACAACCATAAGCACAATACCGCCGATTATAATTCCTGACCTCATTAGATCACCGAATCTATGTATTAAACACTAGCTAATAAAATCTTTCTTTTGTACTTGTTTTCTAAAAAAAGTTGCCAAAAACTGCCATTTTTCGTGTTTAAATATTACATGAGATAATATTCGTTTCACAATACAATTACTTCTACTGAACACAAGTGTTCGTCATATATAGTGTTGTCTAAGAGATGACTGCCATCATTTCATTATTGGGTAAAAGTAAATCAGGCATAATTAAATTATTTCACCTGATTTTTCTCCTGTTGGACTGTTAACCTCCTGCCGGACCCACTCAAGAAAATTGCTTAGCGATCTTCTTTCCATAATCAACACACTGCAGTCGTGCCTGTTCATCTGGATTCCACAGCACCTTCAAACCATCATCCAATACCGTGAACCCAGCATTCTTCAAATGATCTGAAATCTGTTTCACGGATTCACCACTCCAACCGTAACAACCAAACGATGCAGCTTTTTTACCTTTAAACCCAAGTCCTTTGAGTTCTTCAAGCATCGAAGCTACCACAGTAAGAACACCCCGGTTTATTGTTGGAGAACCAACCAAAACACCTTTGGATTTAAAGACCTCAGCTATCGCATCGTTTTTATCACTTTTACCAACATTGAAAAGTTTCACCTGCACCGCTTTATCAACTTCGGTGATTCCCTTCGCAATATGCTCAGCCATCACCCGTGTCCCATCCCACATCGTATCATACAGAATTGTGATCTGGTTTTCCTTGTAAAGATTTGCCCACTTCTGATACAGTTCCACGATCTCAAGAGGATTTTTCCGCCAGATCATCCCATGACTAGGACAGATTATATCTACAGGAAGCTTAAACCCCAGTACCTCTTTAATTTTCTTATCAACTAAGGCGCTAAACGGAGTCAGAATATTCGCATAATACTTCAACGCCTCCGAATAAAGCTCTGATTGATTCACCAAATCATTAAACAAATATTCTGAGGCATAATGCTGACCAAACGCATCATTGCTAAACAAAACATTATCCTTGGTGAGATAACAGAACATGCTGTCAGGCCAATGCAACATCGGCGCTTCGATAAAAACCAGCTCTTTATCCCCAAGGCTCAACCGATCATTGGTTTTCACCACATGAAAATCCCAGTCCTCATGATAATGACCTTTCAAGGATTTCACACCATTAGCAGTACAATAAATGGGAACATTTGGGATTCGACTCATCAATTCGGGAAGCGCACCACTATGATCGCTTTCTGCATGATTCGCTATCACGTAATCGATCTTCCGTACATCAACGTGTTTTTCCAGATTACGGACAAACTCTTTTTTAAATGGCGACCAGACCGTATCAATCAACGCGATTTTTTCCTCTTTGACAAGATATGAATTATAGGTTGAACCATGATGTGTAGAAAGCTCATTACCATGGAATTTCCGTAGTTCCCAATCAATTTTTCCAACCCAATACACATTATTTTTAACCTGCATACACACACCCTACTGTTCACTCATCATTGCTTTATGTTTCTAATGTAGATATCTCCCATAATTTAAATCATTTTGTTTTCTCTTTCGCCTAGTTTCCCATCAAATGCAAACAACGCAACTGTAAAAACTGCGAACTATAGCACAGAACACACAACTCAACTATTGCGTATTTTCCTCTTTTGAGAACGTACCATGTTCTTTATGATATTGATAGATCAGATGATGCAACGTGAGTTCCCCGATCAACGTATGCTTCTCATCAACCACCGGGAGACGACGGACCCGATACTGTTTCATCTTCGCCAACACATCAACAATACCGTCGTCACAAGAAACAGTAATCGGTTTTTTCGACATGATCTCCTCTGCAGTTGACGCAAGACCATATTGCAACGAACGAAGATTCGGCCTGCTGAACGTATGAGACGACGCATACGCCGGGGAAAGCAATGATAGTGCATCATGTTCTGTGATAACGCCAACAATCTTCATCGTCTCCTTTGTTTCCACCACCCAGACATGATTCTTTCCGCTCAGAACCGAGAACACATAATCAAGATCAGCGGTTTTCTCAACAACCGGAAGATCCCATGTCCGCTTATCCATGAGATCCTGCACTTTTAGATCATAAAATGTTTTCATCCGCGTATCGGAAAGCTGGTCCCTCATCAACAATGAACATCAACAAAACTCTATTTAAAATCTCTGCAAACAGTCAATTATTCCATGGTTTTAAGTAGCAAAAACATATGTCATACTGAGGAAAGGGATGACAGCAACAAGTATTCTCTTTGACATCGCAGTTGCTCTTATTGTTGCAAAACTTTTTAGTTTCATTTGTGAAAAAATGAAACAACCAGGTGTAATCGGCGAGATTTTGGCAGGCGTTATCCTTGGCCCAACTCTTATCGGATCATTATCCGGCTCATCAATCACTCTTTTGGGTACAACACTCTTCACGTTCCAACTCGATTTAGCCTCCCCGGAATTCAAAGATGTCGCATTGATCGGGACGATTTTTCTCATGTTTATCATCGGCATGGAAACCGATCCCGAGGGAATAAAAAAAAGCAGAAAATCAGGGTTGATCACCTGCGTTTTTGGCGTCATCGTTCCATTTTTTTCCGGGTTTCTCGTAGGTATTCTCTTTAATCTTGGTGTTACCGTCAGCCTTGCGATAGGTGCAATATTCACTGCATCTTCGATTACATTAACCATCCGAATGTTCGAAAAACTTGAACTGCTCTCAACACGAGTTGGTCTCACCATGCTCACTGCAGACATCCTCGATGATATCCTTGGTATCTTCATCCTTGCCCTTGTCCTTGGACAGGGCAATCCTTTTGTCCTTGTGTTACGCGTTGTTCTTTTCTTTTTCATCATCCTTATTGTGGGAGTGGCAATTATTCGTTATACGCGGAAAGAAACAACAAAACGACAGACACCGTTGTTGGCTCTCACCTTAGGCTTAACTCTGTGTTTTATGTTTGCTGCATTTGCCGAAAACATGGGTCTTGCTGCAATCATCGGCGCATTTTTCGCAGGAGTAATCATCAGGAGAACCCCCCAGGCACATGTCATCAACGACTACGCAAATACCATTGGGTACGCATTGTTCATCCCCCTGTTTTTCGTTGGGATTGGGGCAAGTTTCAGCTTCGGCTATCTTTCACAACATCAGGAGTTGGGTGGTATCGGTCTTTTCATTCTTGTATTCATGTTCTTTGCACTAATTAGCAAAGTGATCGGCTGTTATCTTGGTGCTAGATTCTCAGGTTTCACGAAACGAGAATCACTGATCGTTGGCTATGGAATGATGCCACGTGGGGGTGTTACCCTCATCATTGTAACTACTGAGATTCAATGGGGGGTATTCGGTGACCCCGCAGGGAATCTTGCGCAACAGGCAATGATTGCAACAATTATTCTCATCGCAGTGAGTACCTTCATTACACCTTTTATGTTAAAACGAAGTGTTGTACCACCCTACATGAAAAAAAGAAAAACTTTTTTTACGCTTCATAAAAAATAGACAACTTTTTTCCTTAGAATCTACTATATATTCTCCTTAGAACACATACAGCAAATACCATAACAAATCCTATGATGAATATTTCGCAAAAGAATAGAGACTGAAAAATAATAAGATTCTCAAAATAATGACCAAAAAAAGGAACAAACAGTGTTGCGAACACCGCGATTCCAACAAATTCAAATTTATTCATATCGCTTCAACCACCTATGTTTATGCTCTACTTTCTCATCCGTTGTATATAAATATTTCGAGACAAAATATCATAGTGAAAAAATTTTACCAGATATGATAATGACATGTTTTTATAACATGAAAAAACGGCTTTAAATTTCTTGTCAATAAACGATTCAACCTATTTTATTTATTTAAATCATTTAACCGATTTTGTAGTTCATTGAAAATTATATGTTTTTTGTTTTTATTTAATTGAAACAGCACTTTTGATATCATTGATGAGGAGATTGTAAAAATGTAATTTAATTTGATCACACTATCTTTTATCGCTCCTTCTGCTTTTGTAAGAGGAATGCCTTTCATTTTGAGATTGCTTGTTATTCCTGCAACAACAACATTACCATATTCTTCAAATAACACAAGAGCTGGTCTCTTTTTTACTTCATATGTATCTGTAAATTGTACTTGCGCAATAACGATATCGCCGGGTTTAAGCATCCTCCCAAACCTCATCTTCTTGGTTGCCCCAAAGTTCTTTCATTTTCGGTTGTTGAATTTTATGCAAGAATTCATCATATTGATTATGCTCTTTCATTTTTATAAAAAGTTTTGCCATTTTCTCTATCAACTCATTATAAGTTTGCCTTGG
>CAIYYQ010000352.1 GCA_903930505.1 Methanobacteriota archaeon | reverse complement strand
GCATGAACGCAGAAAGATTCATCACCGTTGATCCTCACAAAGACCATGTGCTGAATTTCTTTTCCATCCCTGCACAGAGCTGCAGCGCACTCTCAGAAATTGCCGCCTACATAAAAGCAAAACATGTTGATGTCGTTCTCGCCCCAGATAAAGGAGCCGCAGAACGAGCAAAAAACATTGCAAAAATCGTTGGCTGCAGATACGATTACCTAGATAAAACACGGATCGATGGAGAAACAGTACGGATACAATCAAAAAACCTTGATGTAGAAAAAAAGAATGTTGCAATAATCGACGATATAATTTCCACAGGAGGAACCATGGCACAATCTGTAAAAGAACTGAAAAAACAAGGTGCAAACAAAATCATCCTTGCATGCACCCATGGTTTATTCGTCGGAAGCGCAAAAGAAAAAATCATCTCTGCCGGATGCACAGAACTTGTCTCAACAGATACGATCACGAGTGAATTTGGCAACGTGCATGTGGCACCGTGTATCGCAGATGTTCTCATGAAAAACAAAAAATAGATGAAGAACGTTATTTTCCATCAACTGAGACAACATATTTATAAGACCGTGGATTTACGGTTGTAGATATTTCTTAGGTGAAATATATGAGGAAACGAGCACAACTGAGAGGCAGTTCACCTTCATCGCAAACAAACGAACCAGTTAAAACAGAACGAAAAACATTCGCATTGAAAAAAAACATGTGGGTAGCGGTCGCATTAGTCGGCATCTTCTTTTTGTTCCTACTTCTGAACACCTATTTCAATATAAGTTCAGGGTTTGCCATAAACCCAAACGGACAAAATCTTTCTGAGAAATTTTATCTCGCAGGACCTGACCCATACTACAATATGAGGCTTGTAGAAACAACTGTACAAACCGGTCATTATCCATTTTATAGTGCAACTGATCCGTTATTGAATTATCCTCTTGGGGCAACAGGGGGTCGAGCACCACTTATGAACATGATGGCAATCGGCCTTAGTAAAGTATTTCTTCCAGTTATGAGTGAAAGTGATGCGCTTGGATATGCGATGCAGTTTCTCCCTGCGCTCCTCGGCGCATTAATCATATTCCCTGTTTACTTCATCGGAAAAACATTATTCAATAAAAAAGTGGGACTCATTGCTGCGCTACTTGTTGCCCTCATACCTATTCAAATCGGATCAGGACATGGCTCCTCATATACTCTTTTCGACCATGACTCGTTTAACCTTTTGTTTATGTTCCTGACGTTCTTATTCTTAATAAAAGGCATCAAAGAAAAAGATACGGTACGTTCGATTCTTTATGCACTTCTCTCCGGACTTTCATTAGCAGCATTATCAATGACCTGGGTAGAAGCTCAATACATCTACGTAATCGTTTCCATCTACATTATTGTACAAATGATCGTCGATATTTTCCTTGGGAAAATAGAATTTCGGATCCCACGAACTGCAATTATTACACTTTTTGCAGGATACGGGATTTCTTTGCCAGTGCTGATAAACAAGATAGGGTTTGGACCTGATATTCCACTCTATCTCTGCATTGTTGTAGCATTATTTGGTGGATTCTACATTTTCCTTGGATGGAAAAAAATACCTTGGATCATTTCCATTCCAACGATTTTTGGACTTGGAATAGTAGGACTCGTGTTCCTCTACTTTGTACCAATTATTTCGTCGTCTTTTTCTTTTTTAAGTCCTCTAACACGAATATCTTCTATTCTTTACGGAGGAACAGGCGGGATATATTCTGATAAAGTATCACAGACGATTGCAGAGGCAAGCACATATAACATTAGTAGAACATGGATGTCGTATTCACCCATCCTCTACTTTTTAGCGTTGATTGCGTTTGCATTGCTTCTTTACTCCTTCTTCAAAGAAAAATGGCGACGAGATTACCTCTTTATTATGGTGTTGTTTATATTAGATATGTGGCTTGCAGGAACCGCGGGTCGTTTCCTCAACGATTTCGTCCCTGTTGTCGCAATCCTCAGTGGTTGGATGGTCTGGTTTTTAATTGATAAAATTCAATATAAACAGGTGCTACGAAACATTCGAAATGCTGGCGGCGGGTTCCGTGGTTTACGAAAAGGCTTAAAAATTATTCCAGTGCTTGGAGCGCTTTTTGTGTTCTGTTTGGTCTTACTCAACGTAGTTCTCGCATTTGATGCCGCTATTCCTCAGGCCTCTATAAAAAATGGAACAACCAGTATGAAAATAGAGTACTTTGGCGAAAACTACTCAGGTGCATTTGGATCAGGACTTTATAAAGAGCAATATTGGGTTGACGCGTTTGCCTGGTTAAATAATCAGGATACACAGATTACTGATCCTGCAAAAAGGCCTGCGTTTATCTCATGGTGGGACTACGGGTTTTATGATGCTGCTGTTAGTGGTCATCCAACTGTAGCAGATAACTTCCAAGATGGAATACCTCCTGCTGCAAATTTCCATACCGCGAAAAACGAAAAGGAAGCTGTTGGAGTAATGATCGTACGAATATTGGAAGGAAATCTCATTGATAATAAAGGTACCTATTCTCCAGGAGTTATAAGTTCTTTTGAAAAATATCTTGGGGTAAACGAAACCACCAATATAACAAATTGGATAAAAAATGTACAAACCTCACCTTCCCTAGGAGCACCTATCGGAGAACAATATAGTGAATCCTTAAGTAAACTGTACCCTGTAGGACAGCAGTGGCCAGCAAATGCCTATTATCATGATGTTGTGAAAGAACTCAATGATACACTTGATGATGAACAGATTACAAGGTTATACCATGATCTTATTACAGATACTGGCTATAGTATCCGATATTATGGCGTAGAAGGATACGACCGAGATATCTTCAACATCTTTGGGTTTTTAGGGGATAAAAGCATTGTACTACCTGCATTGAAATTACGATCAACAGAGTTGAATAACCCTGAAGATGATTTCGTGAAGATTTATTACACTGGTTACAACATCAATGCAGATGGAACACCGGGAAGCGATGGCCAATGGTCAGCTGAAGACTATAACAAATTATCTGTTGATGAAAAGAGATATGTGCGAATCACTGGTACTGGGGTAGAATATAAAGATGATTATTTCAACTCCATGTTCTATAAAACCTATATTGGAACACCCCCGCAAACAGATAGTACTGGGAGAAAACAGATGCCGCAAGGACAAATACCTTGTTATGGAATGAAACATTTTGTTGCAGAATATATTTCACCGTATCCCTATACCAGCGGATTTAGGGCGGCAGTGATTGCAAAATACTACGAAGGAGCATATATAAACGGAACGTTACTATGCAACAACACGCCTCTTCCATCTGCCCAAGTAGTTGTATTTGATAAATATTATGAAGAAAGCGGCTTTCCTATCCCTCATGATTATACCTATACCGATGTTGATGGCTCATTTCATCTCATTGCACCGGCAGGCAACATCACCCTTCAATTTTCCTATGCAAACCAGGTGATGCTAAAAGAACTCACATTCAATAAAACAGATGACCAATTGTTCTCACCAATTACCGAACAAGAAGCAACACGCACAGGAAACTATACAAGAGAGATTAACATCTCTGTTGATTTAGCTTCTGTAGACGGATTCGTGTACGAGGATAACAACAATAACGATTTATATGAACCTGGAATTGACACTCCCTTACCTGGCGTCACCGTTCAACTCGATGATGAATTCGCCCCGTATCTCGGTAGAACAACATCACCTTTCGTTACGACCACTGACGTAAACGGACATTATCTGGCGACGAATCTATACCCAAGTCAATATACCATCACCGCAACACAGAACGGATTTGATATTAACAGTAGCTCTGTGAGCGTTCCACCAGGACCAATGTCCCACAACATGTCAAAACCACAGCTTGCTGGAATGGAAGGAATAGTCTCTGATCCATCTGGAAACACGGTCAATGCAGCTGATGTCACCTTACGCTACAGTAAAGACAACAAAGTTAACGGCACTATGATTACCGACACTCAAGGACGATATGCATTTTCAAAGCGTGTCCCTGGAGGATATGTCCTGAATGTCACCATTGCCAACAGTACCACAGGATACTATGACTATGTCTTCGAAGATACGGTAACCCTTGAAGAAAACAAAACACTCTTCTCAAACGTCACATTAGACTATGCAGCAATAACAGTTAAGGGATACACCAAATACGGCACACAAAACATCGTGAACCTCTCCATCTCATTCTCACCAGATAAAAGTGTTGCAAACAACACTGCAAAGCAGACCTCCGTCACCTCAGATACAACTAATGGTTTCTATAGTGCATCATTGCAACCTGGATACTACAACATCTCAGTATATCAAACAGTAAATGAAAGCGGACAGGATATCACGTACACCTACACAGGAAATCTCGTTGTAAAGAAAGGGGAAGGAATCAAAACAAAGGATCTGCTTCTCCAGCGAGAACAATAACCAATAACAAAACCTGGCGCATCCTTTCTCTTATTTTTCT
>CAIYYQ010000351.1 GCA_903930505.1 Methanobacteriota archaeon | reverse complement strand
ATTGGGATAACTCTCATGTGAGGAGAAACATATCCTACACTGGGTGTAAAACCTCTAGTTCCCTTAGAATATAAAGAAGATGAATGACCATGACTGAGGAGTACGCAATTGAAGTACGATCCGTTACGAAAGTATACAGGAGTGGAAAGGGAGAATTTAGGGCATTACATAACGTTACTTTGCAGATAAAAAAAGGGGAATTTGTTGCACTAATGGGCCGATCTGGTTCTGGGAAAAGTACACTTATGAACATCCTTGGTTGCCTTGATCGTCCTTCTTCTGGAGATGTTTTGCTTGATCGAGAAAACCTTTCAAGACTCACTGATGCGCAATTAGCTGAAGTCCGGGGAAAAAAAATAGGGTTTATTTTCCAGACGTTTAACCTTGTTCCCACCTTAAATGCGTTAAAAAACGTGATTCTTCCTATGGTGTTTGTCGGCGTTCCCAAAGCATCCCGTGAACACCGTGCACTTGAACTCTTACGACGGATGGGAATTGAAAACTGGGCGACACATCTTCCCTCAGAGCTCTCGGGTGGACAACAACAACGAGTTTCCATTGCCCGTGCGCTTTCAAATAACCCAACGATTATTCTTGCAGATGAACCCACCGGAAACCTTGATTCAAAAACCGGAGAGAAAGTCATGGAGTTCTTATCCATGATTAACAAAGAGGGAAAAACGATTCTATTGGTTACTCATGATCCATTGCTCACACGGTATACCACACGAACCATCTACCTGAAGGATGGGGAGGTGAGTGACCGACCATGATTTCAGATATCTTTACCATGAGTCTTGATGCATTACGGTCACGAAAGATCCGTACGTTCCTCACATTGCTTGGTGTGATTATTGGAACCGGATCGGTCATTATTGTTGCTACCGCGGGAAATTCGTTGAAAGTATATGTTAAAGATCAGTGGAATTTCTTTGATCCCACAGGCATCATTATTGGGGTTGGGACAAATTCAAAACCTCCACAGATCACATTTCAGGAAAAAGTCTTTACCGATAATGATTTGAAAAAGATTGAAGGACTACCTCATGTGAAAGGAGCAGCTCCGGTTGGTATCGTTGCTTTTAATAAAATTATGAAAAGGGACGGTTTCCTGAAATGGGAAACAAAACAGGGCGGAAGCATGTGGGCGAGTACTTCATCATTACTCCAGGTATTAGACCTGAAAATAATCCGCGGAGAAATGTTTCATGAGGGTAAAAACGAGGTCATAATCAGTGAAGGTACTGCATCGATGTTTGGGAAAGATAAAATCTTAGATGTCGGTGACACCATCTATGTACAGGAGATTGCCAGAATCCTCAAAGCAAAAATTGTTGGGATTTACAATGCAAGTAGTGAATCAAATATTTTAAATCAGCTTGTGTTTCCATCTATGATTGGTCCTGTAGATCCGTATTATAAAGCATTTTTTGGTTCAAATGTCGGTGGTTTACTACGAAAAGTAACTGCGTATACGATGCTGTATGCAACTGCAGTGGATATTGATAGCGTACAAAAAGCACAAACAGAGATACTTGATTACTTAAACGGAGGATCTGATGCGAATAAATACAAGGACGAGAAAACAGATTTTGTTATTCTCACTCAAGAATATATTTTAGAACGAATTGATCAGGTTCTTACTGTGGTCAACATGTTTATCACCGCGATTGCCGTGGTTTCGCTTATCGTCGGAGGAATTGGAATCGCAAATATCATGTTTGCAACTGTTACCGAACGAACACGAGAGATCGGGACGATGATGGCAATTGGAGCAAAACGCAGGATCATCATGCAGCTGTTTTTATACCAATCTGCTATAATTGGATTACTGGGTGGAATTCTCGGTTGTATAATCGGTGCATCTGGTGGTGCGTTCATCATTCAGATCCTTGGAAACTATGTTCAGGAGCTAGGCTTTTCGACATCCTCTGCACACCTTCCGTTGATTTACCCGATGGAATGGTTTGTAATAGCCACAATCTCTGGGCTTCTCATAGGAATAATCGCAGGTGTTATACCTGCTCGAAAAGCGGCAAAAATGGATCCTGTGGTTGCTCTCAGACACGAATAATGAGATTAATTGCGTTCTACGTAATGAAAATTTTTTAAAAAAAATAAGGGTGAAAGCTGGTTTAAGTACGCTTTCAACTTGAATTAAGCTCTTTTTCAATATATGCAGAAATCATATCCATAGCTTCCTTAGGACTGGAAAAACAGCTGTTGTCCAATACATCTCGTTGGATCCTTGAAAAATCT
>CAIYYQ010000350.1 GCA_903930505.1 Methanobacteriota archaeon | reverse complement strand
TTCCCTTGCTTGAAGTTCTCGACGGATGTCGGAAATTTTCTAAGCCTATAATCTCCTTTGTTATTGAATATACTGATTTCCCTGTTGACACAATCATCCAACTCATCCTTTGGAATTGCACCTATTGGCAATTCTATTGTCTTTTCTATCTTAAAAACCAGTTTGATACTATCTTGTTCTTGGGTATAATTTTTCAATATTCCAACTATCTCATGGTAATCTTTGAGTTTCATTTTTTTCGCCTCCAATAAAAAATAGAAGGAGAGGATTCGCACTCTACTTTTTAACAAGGTACGGAAATCCGGTTCTCCTGTTGATCATGACCTTCTTATCTTCCGGCAAATCACGGGGAGTACCACACTTTGGAACCCTTTGCGAGAAGAAATTAATCGTCTGCGATTCTCCGTTCTTCAATTTCACGACTCGTTCATAAAACTTCCAACCATCGTTTGTTTCGTATGTCATATTTTTTACCTCCCAAATATCATTGTTTCATATTCAATAATACAAATGCTGTTTTGTTATTCGATGAAATAAAAAAAAAGGAGCGATGTTTGCTCCTTCATTTCCGTTTTAGGTAGGGGATGCCCGTCCTATTGTTGACACCGACGGTGTATCTTTCGGGCATATCGCATGGGTTTCCTGATTTCGGTGTTGCTCTCGTAAAGAAATAGATTTGTTGATTTCGGCCACCCTTTAGGTGCACGATACATGTATATAGCGTCCAACCTTCATGAATATATACCATACTTTTTCGCCTCCTTAAGCTTATAGTTTTTTTAAAACATATTATCTTTTGTTCTTCAAAATTCTTATACTCAATTATGTTCTATTTCGCTATGTGATTTTTTTCGTTTTTTGTTAACACCTCCTGAATTAAATATTGCTTTTTTTTTCGTTCCATACGATAAAGTTGCATTTAAAAGTAAAAACAAAAATATTTATATTCTATCTGCAATACAATATATGTCTTCTGAGAGAATGGAACTATTGCTCTAGTGGTTCGCTGGAGACGAATAACAATATGTCATTAATGTTGATGACCAAAACTATCCGATAGTTTTGGGTATCATCAACGAATGACCCTTGAGCCCCAGGTAATTGTTGCGACAATTACCGGTGCCCTATGGATCCTTCGAAGCATTCTCTCGCTGACATTTTTACGCGATATGTTTATATACAAACATTGACAAATAGTATCATTGCTTGGGACAGATATGAAAATAAATAGTCTGGATCGGCTGATTGGTACGTATTGTAAAATCGTTATGAAAGAGCCAGGGGACGAAAAAGCTCGTGTGGTTAGCGGGATACTGCGAGAGATTGATCACGATTCACAGTTTGTCATTGTTGAATCCCGTGATGGTTTTGGGTGTTTGAATATCGATGCGATCGTGGCAATAAAACCAAAGCATTGAAGTTATTTTTAAGGAAATATAGTTTATTGGGGGTTTTGAAAAACCCTCAATTATTTATTTCGTAGCAACTTAGAAATCTCTTCTAAGGTCTTCAAAGCCTGTTCTTTATCCTTGGACAAGTTAATGATGTTTGTTGTGATGTCCTCTTTTGTTTGTTCGAACTCAGTGATTGTTTTAGTATCAAGACCAAGGCTACAGTTGTTGCAAAATTTACTCCCTGGGGAATTTTTCGTAGTACAGCGAGGGCATATGGTCATTTTAAAACCATCATTGGTTTCTTCTGTTTTCACTAAACCATTGATCTCAAGCAACGCATTATCTGTATCACGTCCACTGAGATACAGATATTCTTGTAGCTCTTGACTACCGGGAACCCATCCACCGATTTTACATATTACAGTATCACTTAGGCTTTTACTGAGTTCAGTAGCCCTGCTTGCCCTGAACTTGTGCAAATTTACTCTTTTTTTGATGCCAGCTCTTTGTGCAGCATCAGCGACTAATGCCCGTGCTGATGCATAGGATAACATTTCTTTTTGATTGTTTCTTCCGATACCGCAGAAAAGAAACGCGTCGGGGTTTTCGCGATCCGGATGATTTGTCAGCCAATTAGAAATTGCTGGTTGACTTGCTATTAGTCGTACAGGGCGTACACCAGTTTTTCCGGTGATAAAAATTTTACAGCCATACTTATCAAATTGAACGTCTTTCATTTTTGCTGGAAGAATTTCACCGATGCGACAGCAACTTTCATATAAGGCTAAAATAAAAGCACGATCACGCGAATTGGTCGTATTCTCAGCTAGTTTTAAAATTTCCTCTGTCGTTAAAAGATGTTCGGGGAGTTTTTGACGGCTTTTTGCTCTTTTTATTTTAAGATTGCATAGTTCGTCAACTGCCTTTTGGGTTTCCTGTGATTGTATTGGGATTTCTTTATGGATATATTGATAGAATTTTCTGGTAATAATCAGATAATCATGTTTCGTCCATTGCTCAATGGTATTAGTGGTATTGATATGAATCAAAAATCGGTTCACATCCTCTTTTGTAACTTTCGTAAACTCCACACCAAAAATTATGCTTATGCCTTTGAGATACTGTACGTATTTCAATGACCGAACTTGGCTGTATCCTTCAACAAGAATGTGACTAGACATCTCTCGGATTAATATCCTATTTGCTTCAGGGATCCGCGGATCATCCTTGAGATGCTGAAGTGCCCTTTTCAATTTAGATTCAGGATTGTGAATGTTCATACTGATCAAAAGTGGTAATAACATGAGGGCATTTAACCTTTACAATAGATGCCGCAGGAGGGGATCGAACCCTCGACATCACGGTCTTCAGCCGTGCACTCTCCCAGCTGAGTTACCGCGGCAAATAAAAAAAAAGATAAGATTTGCACGTTGTTTTAATCAACTGATGCAATCAACTCATCAACTGTTTTTCTCATCTCTTTTAATTTGGCTTTGACTAATAAGAACGTTTCTTCCACCGCATCAGTTATGACTGCACCTTGAGATGAGGGAACGATAAGCCCGTCTTGTTCCAATATCCGAAGCGAATAGCGTACCATGTGTTGCGGGTGTTGTGTGAGCTCAGAGAGTTTTATGATTCCAGCTGGTTGATTTTTCTTTAGTGTTTCCAGAACCATGAGATGTCTTTTTAAAATATCTAACTCGGTTTCGATCACATTTGTGAGAACACATCTTTCTTTATT
>CAIYYQ010000349.1 GCA_903930505.1 Methanobacteriota archaeon | reverse complement strand
TATGGAAAAAAAGAAACAAAAGAACGGAAAAAAATTGAATGTAAAAATAAAAAAAGGTAGTAACGCGCGTACTGAACAAATGACGCCAATGCTTGGTCCTCTTGATATAGTCCAGAATATGGATCGATTCTTCGCAGATTACCCTTGGATGCCTGTGTGGTGGCAACGATGGAAAAACGCTTCCATGCTGCATGGATCATATGATAACTCACAAACAAAAATAACTCCTGTTGATCTCGTAGATATGGGAGACCAATACAAAATTGTTGCAGAAATGCCTGGTGTATCAAAAGAAAATCTCGATGTACGCATCACAGAAAACGCAGTCAATATCTGCGGGGAAGCAAAAACCGAAATCGAAGAAGAAAACGAAGGATACCTCAGACGAGAACGAAACTACTCTACCATCTGTCGAAACATGCTGTTTCCCGAAGATGTAGATCCGGACAAAGCAGAAGCAACATTAAAAGAAGGAATCCTTGAAATCACTGTTGCAAAGAAAACACCGATGAAACCAAAGGGACGAACCATCTCTGTAAAATAAAAAAACAAGAAAAAAAGAGAGAGAAAACTATGCTATCAAAAACAATGGAAAAAGCAATCAACAAACAAATAAACGCAGAACTCTGGTCTGGATATCTTTATCTTTCCATGGCATCTTATTTTGAATCAATTGGTTTAAAAGGCTTTGCCAATTGGATGTGGATACAAGCACGAGAAGAAGCAACCCATGCAATGCGATTTTACCACCATGTTATAGAACGGAATGGTCGAGTACTTATTACCGCCATCGACAAAGTCTCAACAGATTGGAAATCACCACTTCACGCATTTGAAGAAACATACACACACGAAGTAAAAGTAACCGGACTTATCAACAACCTTGTAAACCTTGCGATATCTGAAAAAGACCATACAACAGCAAATATGCTTCAATGGTTTGTCAACGAGCAAGTCGAAGAAGAATCATCCGCATCAGATATTATTCAAAAACTCAAACTCATCGGCAAAGACACCAGTGGATTGTTTATGCTTGACAAAGAGCTTGCACTACGAATATTCACACCACCAGTTGATCTCACGCTCTATACACCTACAGGAACAGCACCTTAATTCTTTTATTTAATAATGTGATAATAAGGTGAAACATATGACAGAAAAAAAATCTATAGATCTGCAGAAGTTTACACGACAGGATTTGCTCCTTGCGGCAATGAAAAACGAAATAGACAGTAAAACTGTCTACACAAAACTTGCTCTTAAAGTAAAAAACGATCTCCTCAAAGATAAACTACAATTCCTTGCTAAAGAAGAAGAAAAACACCGCGAGGTGCTTGAACAAATCTACAAAGAACAATTCCCAAAAGAAAAAATGGTTCTTCCAAAAAAAAATGTTGTACCACTCCCTGAAATTACCATCACTGTCGAAGACACACCAATAAGTAAAATTATTTACAGTGCAATGCAGGCAGAACAAAACGCAGCAGATTTCTATCAAGCACTCTCAAAACAATTTATCAGTAATACAAAAATTAAAAACACGTTGCATTACTTTGCGACCATGGAACTTGAACATTACAAAATCCTTGAACTTGAAAAAGAAAGCATGGAACACTTCGAGGAGGCTGATATGTATTGGCCTATGGTCCACGCATGACCATAAAAAAAGATGTTGTAACATGGAAACAAAATTGGAGATGAAAAAAATGAAAAATTTAAAAGGAACACAAACTGAAAAAAACCTTCTCGCCGCGTTCGCAGGAGAATCACAGGCAAGAAACCGATACACCTACTTTGCATCTCAAGCAAAGAAAGAAGAATATGAACAAATCTCAGCAATCTTCTTAGAAACAGCTGACAACGAAAAGGAACACGCGAAAGTATTTTTCAAACATCTACAGGGCGGCATGGTTGAAATTGTTGCATCATACCCCGCGGGCGTCATTGGAACTACAGCTGAGAATCTCAAAGAAGCAGCAGATGGCGAAAAAATGGAATGGGCAACACTTTATCCCAACTTTGCAACAATCGCAGAAAAAGAAGGATTTCCCGAGATATCGTTGAGTTTTAAAAACATCGCCAAGGTTGAAACATCACATGAAAAACGATACAGAAAACTCCTTGATAATATCGAGAAAAAACAGGTGTTTAAAAAAGAAAAAGTTGTGAAATGGAAATGCAGAAACTGCGGACTCGTTTACGAGGGAACAGAGGCACCTAAAAAATGTCCTGCCTGCCAACACCCACAGAGCTACTATGAGCTCTTTGTTGAAAATTATTAAAGGTGATACCAATCGATTCCACGATATCCTACGACGCTGAACTTGACTGCGTCGGTCTCTACTGTCCAATGCCCATTGCGATGACCAAAGAAGAAATCGACAAAATAGAGATTGGACAGGTACTCAAAGTAGAGGCTGATGACCCTGCAGCAGAAGAGGATATCAAACGATGGGCGAAACGAACAGGACATGAAATCCTCAAATTTGAAAAAACCGGTGCCATTATGACGTTTTACATCAAACGAATGAAATAAAAAAAAGGTAGGAGTTGAAAAAGGATATGAAAAATG
>CAIYYQ010000348.1 GCA_903930505.1 Methanobacteriota archaeon | reverse complement strand
CGCGAACCCCACCGATGCCAAGAACAATCTCCTGAGAAAGACGATATTTAGTATCGCCGCCGTACAAATATTTTGTGATTTCTCGATCCTGTTCACTGTTTCCTTCGACATTGGTGTCAAGGAAAAACACAGGGATGATGTAATCGTTGACCCCACGTACTAGATAATGCCAGATGCGGATATGAACAGTTCTGCCTTCAATAGTCACACTGGTTTTACTTGGAAGTAGTGTGAGAAAATCATTGATGTTGAAGTTAAACGGGAGCTGTATTTGATTTCCATCAAGATCAAGTTCTTGGTAAAAATATCCTTTTTCTGAGAGGAGAGTAACGCCAACGATAGGGACATTAAGATCAGCGCAGGATTTCAATGTATCCCCTGCGAGCACACCAAGTCCGCCACTGTAAGTGGGAATGTGCTCATCGATTCCAATCTCCATTGAGAAATACGCGATTTTTGGTTTCCCATTTGGATTGGCAAAACCTTCTCCATCATCCTTGATTTCCAATGTCAATGTATCCATCTCTCTCCGTCCAGGGCTCACTGTTTTGTTTAGTGAGGTACTACCAGGCAATGCTTTACCAGTTTATCTTTTTTTTCTCACCCCAATATGACTTCTGACAGAAACATGAGACGTTATGAATACATGATGCCATCATAATCCTTTGATGTTGATTGTTTTGTGCGGGAAGAACGTTTGACTCCTTTTCGCTGTTGTTTTCTTCCGATGAAACTAAAATCATTTCGAAGTAAACGAACATAGATTGTTCCTGGAAGAGGGTCTAAACGGACGATGCCGTGTGCTTGAAGTTTCTTCAACGTTCGCAACAAAACCGCTTGAGATACATGGAGTCTTTTTTGAATCTGAGTAACAGTGATTGGGTACGTTTTCTGCAGCTGTATAATGATTTGTTCCTCCAGGCTACCGACAATAATCTCGATCATACTCAAAAAAGGGATTTATACACATTCATAGGCACGTTGATCTGTTCTATCATCCTCAAACATCTTCACAACGTCCTCACGCATCTCTGAAGGATATCCTCCAGGAAAATCAATACACCCTCGGCAGGTTTCAAAACCGATTGCTTTCTTTAAACCATCGATACTGATATACCCTAGAGAATCCGCACCGATTTCCTTTGCGATCTCCTCCCAACTTTTAACGTTTCCTTTCTGATCTCTGGCGATGAACTCTTTTCTACTTCGCATATCAATCCCCAGATAACAGGGGGCAATCAACGGAGGGCAACCAATTCGCACATGGACTTCTTTTGCACCTGCGTTCTTTATCCCGCGGACAATCTTACGGATGTTGGTGCCGCGCACAATCGAATCATCAAGTAACACCACACGTTTCCCTTCAAGAACCGAACGCAGAAACGATAAACCCTCATTGACGATTTTCTCTCGGCCCTCTTGCGTCTGTTGAATAAACGACCTCTCATATTTATCTTTCATCATACCTTCATCAATTGGGATCCCTGATTCTCGTGAAAAACCGGTTGCATATCTTCGTCCTGACTCTGGAACAGGGACAACAATATCAGCTTTAACCTGTTGTTCTCTTGCGAGAATCTGCCCTATTTCTACACGAACATTATGAATTGAGCGATTATTGATCCTGGAATCTGGTTTTGCAAAATATACAAACTCAAACATACATGGTTTTTCCTGTTTTTTTATGATCTGTTTCTCATGGATATGACCATCTTGGTCAATGATAATTACCGATCCACCAGGAATATCTTTCACGTATTCGAAATTAATTTTTTTAAACACCCGTGTCTCAGAGGTGAGACAATACATACCATCATATTTCCCAAGAACAAGCGGGCGGATTTTATAAGGATCTGTCATAGCAAACAAATACGGGTTTTTTCCCGAGTCAGCAAGAAACAACGCAGAATAACTTCCTTTTACCTGATGCATCACGTTTTCACAGGCGTTAAAAATCGTGTCCTCATCTAATTGTTTATTGTATAACAAATCAGCCATAGGAAGCAACAGCCACTGGATGTCACAACCTGTTCGCGGGATCCGTTTTGTTTTTTTTCCCACTTCAGCCATATTGTAAATATTTCCATTATGAACCGCGGCAAGAAAAGGGTTGACCAGATACTCAGGCTGGGAATTCTTCTTTAACGATTCTACATCATCCATCCCAGCTGTTGAATACCGTGTATGGCCTAAACCCACGTTTCCGGGGGTATCAATCTTTTTTGGTTCGTTGAAAATATCACGAACTAAGCCTGTATCTTTGGTCACGTGGATATTTCCATCGTACGTAATTTTTCCTGCAGAAGACTGACCACGATGTTGAAGAGCAAGTAAACTATGATAAATAAGACGAGAAACAGGCTGCCTCCCGATAATGCCGATAACACCACACATGCAGAAAGGGGAATGAAGAAGCATTATATAGGTTTTGTTGAGATGCATCTCTTCAGAGAAAAATAAAAGATGCTGACGAAGGTTTTATAAAAGAATCGTTGCATTCCGCGAGACATATGCCTGATGAATGGACGACCAATCCTGAACAAAAACCAGAGACATCGCTTGATATTGAATTCTTAAAAAAAGAAGTAGGGCAACGGTTTCCGTTCTACGATATGAGGTTCAATGCAGATACAGCCATTTTTTTCTGCAGAATCGATGAATCCTCCCAGGAGGATGCTTTTGATTCACTGCGTGTATCTCTTTCTGAAAAAGGATACATTCCTATGCTTCGTTACGAGAAAGGTGAACATATTATCTATGTTCTTAAAAAACCTAAGATAAAGAAAAAACCGGTGTGGATAAACATCGTTCTTTTCATTGCAACCGTTTTTACGACAACACTTGCAGGGTCTCTTCAATGGGTTGGTATCGATAATGTCGATTGGATGAAAATATTTTCACCATTTTATCTCTGGAATGGATTTATCTTTTTCTCCGTACCGTTAATGTTGATTCTTGGTGTGCATGAAATGGGTCATTACTATGCTTCAAGAAAACATCATGTTGACGCCTCACT
>CAIYYQ010000347.1 GCA_903930505.1 Methanobacteriota archaeon | reverse complement strand
GAGATTGAACCTAAGAAAATAAAATCTATTGCCGCTTCATTTAAACTTTATACAGGTGATGAAGGAATCGATGATGTTGCTATAAGATCTGAGAAAATAATTAATAAATTTATTGAAAATCATAAAAAAAGAGCAATGGATGAATTAGCAATATATGGTCAAGAAAAAACAGAAGAAACGATAAATCTTTGTAAGATGAATCTAGCTATTCATGGACTTTCAGGAGATATTCGTGAGGGAAATTCCTATTATGAGGATATTCACAAATCTGTTGGAAAGTTTGATTTTGTAATGGCGAACCCACCTTTTAATGTAAAAAAGGTAGATTATGAAAAAATCAAAGGTGATCCTCGATTTCCTCTTGGTTTTCCTTCGACAGATAATGCGAATTATTTGTGGATTCAGTTGTTTTATTCAGCATTGAATTGGAATGGTCGTGCTGGGTTTGTGATGGCAAATTCTGCGACAGATGCACGTGGTGCAGAGGCTGAAATCAGAAAAAAACTCATCCTTGCGAATGCTATTGATGTTATGATTTCGATTGGTTCGAATTTTTTTTATACGGTTACATTACCTTGCACCTTATGGTTTTTGGATAGAACTAAGAGTAACATAGATAGAAAAGGAAAGATTCTCTTTATTGATGCGCGAAATATCTACAAGCAGTTCGATAGAGCTCATCGGGAATTTGAACCTGGGCACATTAGAAAGCTTGCAAAAATTGTCAGAAGTTATCGCAATGAAAACGGAACACAATACCAAGATGTTCAAGGTCTATGCAAGGTAGCAACCTTTGAAGAGATGGAACAGCAAGGGTGGTCGCTAAACCCGGGAAGATATGTTGGTGTGACTGAAAAAGAAGAAGAAGATTTCGACTTTAAAGAAAGATTGGACGAGTTGAATGAAGAGCTTGGGGAGCTTAATGAAGAGGTTCATCAGTTGGAAGAAAATATTGAAAAGTCAATCAGTCAGTTGTTGAGAAAAAAATGAAAAATACGTTCACCAAAGTAAAATTAAAAGATGCTTGCGAGCGAATATTTAGTGGAGGTACTCCAGATACAAGAAAATCAGAATACTGGAATGGAGCATTTAAGTGGTTATTATCAGGCGAGACAAGGAACCGATTCATTAAAACTACGGAAAAAACAATTACCCAAGAAGGAATAGATAATTCTAGCACTAAATTGGCGAAAAAAGGTGATGTTCTTGTTGCGTCTGCTGGGCAAGGCCAGACCAGAGGTCAGACATCCTTTTGTTTGAATGATACCTATATTAATCAATCAATTATATCTTTGAGAGCAAACAAAAACAAATTAAATCCTCTATTTTTGTTTTATTTTCTAACGAACAAATATCAAGCACTTCGAGATATGAGTGATGCTAATAGCATTCGAGGTAGTCTAACGTGTAAGATGTTTGAAAATCTCGATATTGTAATTCCAGAAGATACAATTTATCAGGAGAGGATTTCTACCTTATTATATAATTATGATCTTTTTATTGACTACAACACTCGTCGAATTCAACTTCTCGAACAAATGGCCAAGCTCATCTACGATGAATGGTTTGTCAAATTCAAATTCCCAGGTCATGAACATGTGAAGATGGTTGATTCTGAACTTGAAAAGATTCCGGAGGGATGGGAAATAAGACGTTTAGCTGAATTTATTAAATTCTCTAACGGGAAAGCAATTAAAAATGATGGTAACGGACCAAATTCGATATATGGTTCCAACGGAATTATTGGGAATTCAGAAAAATACAATTTTGAAGATGGAATTATTATTGGTAGAGTTGGTGCTTACTGCGGATCTATTTTGTATTGCAAAGAAAAATTCTGGGCCTCAGATAATAGTATTATCGCATGTGCTAAAGATAATAAATTTTTCAATCCTTTTATTTTCTATCTTCTAAATGATATGAATCTTCGTAAATACGCAGGTGGATCTGCACAACCTCTTTTGACGCAATCGGTTTTAAACCATTTAGTAATGGTGCGTCCACCAGACGAGTTACTCAAGATATTCTTTTATCATATAGAGGTACTGATAAAACAGCGTGATACGCTTGTAAGAATCAATGAGAATCTTTCAAAAACTCGTGATCTTTTGTTGCCGAACATGATTTCTGGTGAAATCGATGTTTCAGAATTGAATATCAAAATTCCAATGGAGGTAACATGACTGATTACTCAGAAGATGCATTAGTTGAGCGGTCAGCAATAAAAGTTTTCACCGAAGATTTGAATTATGAACATTTGAATTGTTATGAAGAAAAATTCCCGCAAACACTGGGGCGAGAAACAAAATCAGAAGTAGTTCTTATAAATAAATTATCAACAGCAATCGACAAATTAAATGAAAATTTATCTGAAGAAGCAAAAAAAGAAGCAATCGCAGAACTCTTACGAGATAGAAGCAGATTTTCATTAGTCAAAGCTAACCAAGAAGTCTACAAACTTATACGAGATGGCGTCAAAGTAAAAACAAAGAACAAGGATGGAAACTACGAATACAGAACAGTAAAGATTATAGATTTCAACAACCCGGAAAACAACGATTTTTTCCTCGCATCACAATTCTGGGTCACCGGTGACATCTACACCAGAAGAGCAGACCTCATCTGTTTCATCAATGGTCTTCCACTCGTTGTAGTAGAATTAAAAGCACGAGGCGTTGATGTAAAGAGAGCATTTGATGACAATATCTCAGATTACAAAGACGCGATCCCGCACCTCTTCTGGTACAATGCATTCATCATCATCTCAAATGGGAGAGAATCCAAGATCGGCAGCATCACCAGTGGATACGAACATTTCTCTGAATGGAAAAAGATCAGCAACGAAAAGGAAGCAGGCGTCATCTCCTTAGATACACTCTTAAAAGGAACTTGTGAAAAAACACGATTTATTGACCTTTTAGAAAACTTTCTTCTCTTTTCAACCTTTGAAGGTGACCAAATAAAAATAGTTGCAAAGAACCACCAATATCTTGGCGTCAACAACGCCATTGAATCCTTCAAAAAACGAAAACAAAACCAAGGTAGACTTGGTGTCTTCTGGCACACTCAAGGATCTGGAAAAAGCTACTCCATGATATTTTTCACACAAAAAGTTCTACGTAAATTTGAAGGTAACTACACATTTGTTATCATAACTGATCGACAAGAACTGGATACACAAATTTATCAAAACTTCCAAAACGCAGGTGTCGTCACAGAAGAAAAAGTCCAAGCAGAAAGCGGAGAACACCTAAAAAAACTTTTAATAGAAGACCATCGGCTTGTTTTCACGTTAATTCATAAATTTAGAACAGAAAAAGGAGAAACCTACCCAATAATCTCAGATCGAGACGACATCATCATAATCACCGATGAAGCACATCGAACACAGTATGATATCCTCGCCTTAAACATGCGAAACGCTTTGCCAAACGCATCTTTCATAGGGTTCACAGGAACACCACTTATCGCAGGTGAAGAAAAAACCAAACAAACCTTCGGAGACTACATTAGCACTTATAATTTCAAAGCATCAATCGATGATCAAGCAACCGTTCCAATCTACTACGAAAACAGAGTCCCAGAAATGCAACTTATTAATCCGGATCTCAACGAAAACATCTACAATGCAATCGACGATGCCATGCTTGATCAAGATCAAGAAGATAGACTCGAAAAAGAATATGCACGAGAATATCACATACTCACCAGAGAAGACCGACTCAACACTGTCGCAGAAGACATCGTCAACCACTTCATCAACCGTGGTTACGAAGGAAAAGCAATGGTTGTTAGTATCGATAAATTCACAACTGTAAAAATGTACAATAACGTTCAATACTATTTACAAAAACAAATCAACAAACTCAAAGAACAATTACACACTGCACCACATGAAGAAATAATTACGCTCCAAGATAAAATCTCAAAACTAGAAAACATCGATATGGCTGTTGTCATTAGCCAAGAACAAAACGAAGCAAAAAAATTCAAAGAAAAAGATCTCGATATTACAAAGCATAGAAAACGAATGGTAACTGAGGATCTAGCAAAACTCTTCAAAGACCCAGACAGCAAATTCAAAATTGTTTTCGTCTGCAACATGTGGATGACGGGTTTTGATGTCCCTTGTCTCGCCACAATCTACTTAGACAAACCCATGAAAAACCACACTCTGATGCAAGCAATCGCGCGAACAAACAGAGTTTTCCAAGATAAACAAGCAGGTTTTATCGTCGACTACATCAATGTTTTTAGAGATCTTAAAAAAGCACTTACCATCTACGCAGCTCCAATAGCAGGGGGACAAGTTGATCTTCCAATACAGTCAAAGGATAAACTTGTTCAATCTCTAAGAGACTACATCATAGAACTCAATAAATTCCTGATTCAATACAATATCAACCAGGAACAAATTTTTGCCACTAAAGGTTTGCATAAAAATGCTCTTCTCAACCAAGCAGTTTCGGCTCTTGTAGAAAAAGATGATATCAAAAAAAACTTTTTAACAAAAGCAGGCGGTATCATAAAAATCTACAAAGCAATCCTCCCACACAAAGATGCAACAGAATTCAACGCAGCAATTACACTGTATCAAGATCTTGTAAAAGAGATACGCTCCCTTGATCCTGAAGTAGATATTTCTAGTGTAATGGAAGACGTCAAAAATGTTCTTGATATCTCCATATCATCCAAAGGCTACCTCATTAAAGATAAACATGATATTATTGATTTAAGTAAAATTAATTTTGATGCACTCAGAAAACAATATGAAAAAACTAAGAACAATGCGGATATAGAACGACTTAAAAACATCCTCTCTTACAAACTTAAAGAAATGATTAAATTTAACAGCATGCGCATCGACTACCAAGAAAAATTCCAAACCCTAATCGACGACTACAACAATGGATCAATGAATCTTGAAAACTTCTTGAACGAACTAATAAAATTCTCACACAACCTCCAAGATGAAGAACGAAGAAGTGCAACTGAGAGACTCACAGAAGAAGAACTTGCTTTATTTGACAAACTAAAAAAACCAGAGCTTGCTGAAAAAGAAAAAAACCTAGTCAAAAAAATCGCACAAGATCTCCTCTATAAACTCAAACATGATGGACTCTCCGCAGTAGACTGGAGGAAAAAACAACAAACACGAGCATTAGTTAAAAGAGAAATACAAGACTTACTTGACAGAGGACTACCAAAATCCTATTCCCAGACAGATTACAATCATAAATGCGAAGTTGTTTTTCAACATTTTTATGACAATTACTATGGTGAAGGACACAGCATATATTCAGGGATTCATAAAAAATCTACACCTACCTCATACTACATCAGAGACACACCTCATTTATAAAATCAATCACATCATTTTACATTCTTTCATACTCATATAATCATCTTTTCCAACAATGATATGATCAAGGACATCAATCCCTAACATTTCCCCTGCTGCAACGAGACTCATTGTTACTTCGGTATCTGCACTACTAGGTTCACAATCCCCACTAGGATGGTTATGCACAAGGATCATGGACCGGCAGTTCGCAGTAATCGCTGCTTTAAACACTTCTCGTGGATGGATGAGTGATGCATCGAGTATTCCAACTGATACGAGTTCCTCAGCGATGATCCGGTTTTTCGTATCTAGGAGAAGTGCGTAGAAATGTTCTTTTTTCTTGTCGGAGAGTTCATCGACAAAATGGTTGTACACATCCTCTGCATTCGTTATTTTTTTATTAAAACCATGTCGCATGAGTCGGTTGGTTCTTCGGCTGATCTCAAAGAGTGCCACAAGTCGCATTGCTTGGATGTCATTACCAAAAAGCTTCTCAAGCTCAACAAACGAGCAACATCCGAGTTTATCGAAGTTATACGTCGCAAGCACCCGATGCGAAAGATCAAGTGCGTTCTCCTGCCTGTTGCCGCGACCAAGGACTGTTGCAAGAAGCTCTGCATCAGAAAGCGCAGAGACACCCTTCTTTTTCAGTCTGGTCCAAGGTCTGTCAAACCACGG
>CAIYYQ010000346.1 GCA_903930505.1 Methanobacteriota archaeon | reverse complement strand
CCTTAGAGCGATTTCCGACTTCATATGATAAACTCTCTTATTATTAATATAAAAATATATCGTGTCAAAATGACAAAATGAACAACAACCCACAAAAAAACCATTACCTAACTTATTTTCCAGGTGAACAAAAGAAGACCAAATATAATTAACAGAAGACCAACGCCATAAATACCTAATGTCTTGGGTGTTGTATGCCTCCACGTAGGCACACTCTGATTAATAATAAAGTTCGCACATAAAATAAAAACACCAATAATCGATACAATTGGTACATACACAATAATAAGTTTCGACAGTTCATAGATAAGAGGAGTACAAAGACCTAAGATCACGGCCGCAACAAGATAAATAACCACAGCTTGTTCCTTCGTACGATATTTCCCAACACTTTTAAAACCAGTTGGAGTAACCTTATAAATTAACGTAGAAACAAACGTAATAATAATCCCGGTTAACATCAACCGACTTTGCTCAATGAAGACATCAAACATATTATGAGTTCTCTTTATTGAATAATAACTTGTACAATGAGAAAGAATTATACATCAATAACCTTCCATTCATTTAACCGTCGTTCCATCATATCCGCTAAGGATTTCTTTGTCTCATATGTCAGAGTCTTAGTTTCTACAAATTTTTTAAACTGGTCAATCCGATTCATCGCTTGATAATAACGAAGGATATCATCTAACGTCCCTTGCAAATCTGTTAAATAAGCACTAAGATCATATAATTTATCATCATCTATATCAATCTCTTCATCAGAATAATATGATACTATCACTGTACAAAGACGTTTACATTCTGTAAGCCAATCCATCAAATTATTTTCCAATTTTATATAATATTCTGCGTCACCAACCAACCATTTTTCTATCATTTGCATTTCAAGAGGGGACAGATCCTCGTTTTTTCTTAACTTTATTATACACCGTTCAACAGGTTCTTTAAAATTCTCATGAATAGTCTTCTTTAGATCGTTACGAAGTTCCATTAAAGGTTCCATTGAATTTTCAATTGCACTTTTATCAAAACCAGTCAAACTATCATCAATTTTCGTTATCACCACCAATATTTTATCAGAAAGATTTTCTCCCATGAAATTCACAATCCACTCCTAATCTACAAATATCTTTATAAATATAACGCACAAAAAAAAGAAGAAATCCGCACAAACCAAACAAGTATATTCAGCGGATACCACTACATTTTCTCGTCAGTCATCTCATGAGAAATATGTTTTTTATCAACAGGAATTGGGGTAACACCTGCCATTTTCTCAGTTAACACATTCACAATCGAAGAATTCGGATCAATCACGAATTTCGCATTATTCTCAAGAGAAAATTGTACAGTTTCAAGTTTTTTATAAAGCTGCGCCTCATTTCTGAAAAACTTCTGGATCGCAGTATTGATCTTCTCTATTTTTGCTGCATCAGCTTCCGCAACTTTAATAATAGCTTGTGCATGCCCCTCAGCCTCTAAAATTGCCGCTTGTTTCATCCCCTCTGCTTTTTTAATTTCTGCTCTACGCTGTCCATCAGCTTGAGTCTCAGCTGCTGTTGCAAAATCAATCGCGGCCTGTTTCTCATTTTCCGCTTTAACAACCTTGTTCATAGTCTCTTGAACATCTTTTGGTGGATCAATCTCTTTTAGCTCAGTACGAACAACATCAATACCCCATGTTTTTGTCTCCTGGCTTAAGGTCTGCATGAGTTCCCGATTAATTCGATCTCGTTCACTATTTGCCTCATTTAAAGAAAGCGTACCAATAATGTTTCTTAGAGTTGTTCGTGCAAGATTCACAATCTGGTATTCATAGTTAAACACATTATACTGTGATGATTTAACAGATTCTTCATCTATTTTCACCTTGAAATACACCTGTGCATCGACACGGGCATTCAACTTATCTTTTGTAATGATTTCCTGAGGTTCTGCATTGATCATTTTTTCTGTAATATTGACTTTAATGATTCTATCTACGATCGGGATGACCCAACAAAACCCAGGTCCCGCAAAACGACGATATTTTCCAAGTCGTTCAACTAATGCACGCTGCGTTGGACGTACGATCCGTATTCCTATCAAGAAATACCAGATGACGACAACGATTAAAAATACTAAGACTGCTATCCAAAATAGATCCATTTTCTTTCACCTCTCCATCGTTGGCAACTGAGTTGTCAATACATGAGATAATACTTCCTTCTTTATAAAACCATATCCTCAATGAGAAAAACTGGAGACATCATCCTGAAAAACAGGATATTACTGTGCATACGCATATCCCTATCTACTCGGATATGCAGATGCATACTGAAAAACAACAAAAGCAATATTTAATACACACATTAATTATGTACGCGATTGTACCATGAATCCAGCAATTCCCCAGACAAGCCTATTTCTTGGCATCATCCCTGCATTAATATTCCTTTACCTCAGTCTCAAAGGCTACGAAGGCCTTTACAAAGAAAAAAACATCTACCTCAGCTTTGTCATCGGTATCATTCTTGGATTTTTTGCTGCGTTAGCACAATCATTCACTCTATCCGGCGTCATCCTCTACATCATCTTAATCGTATTCTTTGACCAACTCATCAAAACCATTGCATTAAACATTGGCAGGCTTCATGAAAAAAAAGAAACAATCATCTATGGGTTATGTCTTGGTTTAGGATTTGGTGCCATCTTCACCCCAGTCATGCTCATTGCAGTAAGCTCCTTAATAACAAGCGATGCCGTAATCCTCGCACTTATTGCCATCGCATCTCTTGGAATCATCCTGTTTCATGCTGCAACCGGGGCATATATTGGATATGGAGTCTACAAAAAAAAACTGACCCGCTCGATCTTATTTGCCATCCTTCTTCAAATTCCGTTCAATGGAATTCTTGATCTGATTATCATCTACGCGAAGAACAAAAATCAAATCCTTACTGAAACAGGCCTTGTTGCGGGACTCGTCATCTATGGAACACTTTCGTTTTGGTATGTAATCACAAAGATAATGCCTCAGATTCGCCCGAATAATGAACGGCGAAAGAGACGACGATTACTCCAACAAAAATAAAAATAACTACGTCATTATATACTTAAGAGTGTGAAAAACAATGGATACAACAAATAATTCATCTGAAAATCAATCCATGCAACCCGAGCAATCTACAGATGTAGATCCCTATGCACCATCAGTACAAAAAACATCGAGGCCATTAATCGCTGGCGTTCTCATGCTCCTTGCAGGAGCGCTTGGAATACTAACAGGGATATCACTTAGTACCATTGATACATCAACAATTAATTCAATCATCAATTTAACGCAACTCCAAACAATATACCCAGATATAACTGCAGAAACAATACGACAAATTTACCTCGTGTGTGGAACCATTGGAATCATCCTCTCCATATTTACAATACTCGGTGGAATCGTTGCCGTCAAACGAAAACTCTGGGGACTCGCGCTCACAGGAAGCATTCTTGGTTTATTCACCATTGGCCCGATGTTTATCTCAAGTATCCTCTCCGTTATTTCACTCATCATTTTAGTACTTGCACGAAAAGAATTTCAATCTGCAAGTACAAACACTGGTAGAATCAATACTTAAAAACCCAGAGCAACAAACCAATCGCAACAGAACAAACAAAAAGAGCAACAAGAAGAACATCTCGATTTTTTACAAGATACTGCACCGCAGGCGGATGACCATTATAATAGCTCCATGCCTCCAAAGGAACGTTATCAGGTTCCTTGGGCACAGGATTTGATAGCACATACGCTGCGATAACACCCCAGATCATAAGAGGAAAAATCAAGTTCCAAATGAGTTTTTTCTTTTCACCCATACATTCAACCTACCACCAGAGTTGAGAACGAAGAGACGTAGATTGCCATAGGAAATTGATCATAAATCAAGATACTGCTCTTTTGGTTCTTCCCCAAACATCGGGGATGTGATCGCCCAGGAAGTACGAATAAACAAATGAGCAAAAAGAGCAATTAAAATTATCGCACGTAACCATGTAGGGAACACATTTTCAGGTAACGGCCAGAAAAAAAGTATTACGCCAAGTACTCCAATGACCGTAGCAGAAATAACGGAACTAAACAAGATTTTGTTCTGAGACGCATCCATCCAATTTTTGGAATGCATTTACAGTTTTTAATCTTTTTGTGCATCGCGTTTCCATGATTGAATGTATCAATGTCGATTGATCTGAAATAGAAGATATTAGGAGAAAAAAGTTGAGAAAAGCTTAACCAATGAAAACATATAAAAGCCATCATGGAGAAACCACCTATGGATACGGAAATTCGTTTTCCTGGCGGAAAAAAAAGTAAATGCAACATACAAAGGATTCACCGTCCTCATTGATCAACCACCACAAGAAGGAGGCGAAGGCTCTGCCTTAGAACCATTCTCGTTATTTCTTGTCTCTATAGGCACCTGTACCGGGTTCTACGTACTCAGTTTCTGCCAAAAACACAACATTTCTACAACAGACATCACCTTGTTTCTAAAAACAGAACGTAACCCAGAAACACATCTTATAAAAACGATAACCATCGAAATAAGGGTCCCAAAAGAGTTTCCTGAGCAATACAAAAACGCAGTGATAAAAGCAGCAGAATCCTGCGCAGTTAAAAAACATCTTGACCATCCACCCCAATTTACTATAACAGTAGTAAAGAACTAGAAAAAACCGATACTTACTAGAATATAAATGCGTCAAAAAATAGTCGTTTTCCAGAGAAGAATTTCATTGAGAACTGAAAAGAAATAAAAAAATGATCTCTCTATAGTTGCATGAGAGATCAATGTTTTTTTGTCATTAAACGGTTGATTTAGTCACCAAGCAACGCGACAAACGGGTCGATATCCGCGAACGTGACTGAGTTGTCCAGTTGACAGTCTGCAGTGTACCAGTAACCTGAGGGATACCTGGCATAGTATGTATCTTTTCCCAACCACGTCCAAGGTTTCAAAGCAATAACAAATGGATCAATGTCTGCAAACGTGACCATTCCATCACCGTTTGTATCACCGAGTTTAAACATCTGTACCGTAAGTGTATCTGAGGGTTGACTGAGTTGGGTGCCGCCCTTGGCAACCACGTAAACATCAAAGAAACCAACGTTGTTGAAGTCGTGTGTTATGGTTGCGACTTGCCCGCTGCTGTACGGCCCAACCCAGCCGCTGTCGGTTCCATCACCAAAGAAGAATTTATAGTAAATATCACCGGAGACGATCTGTGTGGATGTCGTGGTGAACATTTGGGGGATGCCACCGGGTACACTCCAGCGGATCCTGCCTATACCTTTATTCATTTCATTGGGGTAGTAGTCATTGCAGGGGTTGACATGAGTGAGGTTTTGTGGGGGTTGGACTTGTTCAATAATGTGTGTCACGGTGGTATCGCAGGCGATGTTACCAAGAAAATCGGTTACTGTTAACGTTATACCATATTCACCTTCTTTGGCATAGGCATGAGTGACAGAGGTGGTATAACCGAGGCTTTCATACGACGTTATGTTTCCATCGCCGAAATCCCAAGACCAGTTGTATGGTTGAACACCTCCAAGCACGGAACCGTTAACGTGTATTTCTCCACCGACGAATCCGGTATACGGTCCATACGCGTTAGTAAAAACCCTTGTAGGTGACGTGCTTCCCTCAACACAGGTTATAAGTTGTGCAGGAGTAACACCACCGATAACATCCCATTTATCACTAGCAGGCCAATAAATGAGAACTACATATGTTTTCGATGAGTCAACACCAAAATGAATTGGTACAGAACGTTGCGACGATACTTCCTGAAAACCTACGAGTTCCCCTTGGTTTGAGAAGACGTATACCTTCGCACCGATCGCATCATGATTGCTGATGATTCCTATGGGTTTGACATTTAGCCAGTTTTGGTTATTGACTTGATTCTTTAATACGATGATTGGGCCACTCAAGTAAGTATTTCCTAAAATTATATCATTATCTCCATCGTTATCTAAATCGAAAACGCATGGTACAGGCATAAAGCTATAACGATTGCCTATGTAATATTCATAGTTCTTAAATACGCCTTTTCCTGAATTCCGCAACAGAATCCCACACTCAGGTCTATCAGGGAAACCTCTCGTTGATAGGAGATCATCGCCAGCAACATTATCAACCTCAGCTAAAAAAACCGGATCACTATCTCCTCGCATAAGAAGTCGACCGAATATTGAATCTCTACGCATTGCAAAGGTGTGGTCATCATTTTGTATCAGAAATATTTTACCTCCAAGATATGCATTACCAAAGATAATATCAAGATTACCGTCATTATTAATATCAGAAATGTCGAATTTTTGGTAAAAGAGAATTGGGTTATAGCCACAATCCTGATCACTGAGTGTCTCAAAGATAAAATGACCAGATCCGTCATTGCGATAATATCCAAATGAAGAAAAATCATTAGGATAATGATCAACAAAGAGATCTACGTCACCATCGTTATCGATGTCAGCAAATCTGGGGCAGTTCACATATTCCCCGGAATTAAGATTGTCAAGGCCACGAGCACTTGTTTCATCGGTAAATGTTCCATCACCATCATTGATGAATAATACAACATGGGGTGGCGTATGGGTTATAATCAACAGATCAAGATAGCCGTCATTGTTGACATCACCAAATATTGCTTCATCGTTTACATGCCCAGAGAGACCAGATACCTGCGTTCTCTCTTCAAATGTTCCATCACCTCTGCCATGGAACAAATGGTCTCCATTGCCACTGGGAATACAAACATAGAGATCAGGATTGCCATCGTTATCGATATCACCAAAAACAGCCTCAGCACTGTTCAAGCATCGTACACCTGCTTGTGATGTTATATCGGTAAATATCCCGTTATGATTGTTGAGATATAAATAACTATATGCATTAACCCCGGTAATATAT
>CAIYYQ010000345.1 GCA_903930505.1 Methanobacteriota archaeon | reverse complement strand
GGATAATAGATATGTACGTTCCCCACTTTAAGGGCCCGTGGGGTAGCTTGGTATCCTTCTAGCTTGGGGTGCTAGTGACTTGAGTTCAAATCTCAACGGGCCCACTTAATCCGTTTTTTATAAAAAATAGATTATGTGTTCATTTTGGAGGAAGCAGTGATGAGAGATTCCATCGCTCTGCCAGACGATACGTAAAAAAACTGAAGAATTCGGAGATGATTTCAAAGATGCCAAATCGCGCAGTCATATATGCAATATACCACAGTAACCAGACAATGGAACGCTTTATGTTTTGTGTTTCTTGTTTCTGTGTGTTCTTTTCTTGTTCTGTTGCATCGTTTGCAACATGATAATTTACTGCGGAAATCGACGGGGTGACCAACAACAAAAGGAGAAAACCCATGCAACAGCCTATGATTTTCAATGCCAACAGTTTTTCCCCAGAATATTATTATGTTTGTCATACTATATTAACTTTTTATGAGAACCATACAAAACACGTCATTTATAAAGAAATAATTATATAGTACAAGCACCTAAAATAGAATTAATGACATTGTATAAAAATATCGTTGTCTCGTTATTATCCTTTTTCGCAATATTCCTTGTCGTGTTCAATGCGACAGCGACACCGTCGCTGATCCTAAAAGACAAACCATCACCAGAGCATCGTCTGAAAGGATACTACACCTACGATGAACTCACCACATTGTTGCAACAACTTCACACACAATATCCAACGATATTCACCTATTATTCCATTGGAAAAACCTACGAAGGACGAGACATCTGGGTAGTCCAACTTGAAAACACACAATCGCCAAAACAGAACAAAACAGCTGTTCTCTACATTGGCGGTATGCATGGAAACGAACCGCTTGGATCTGAAACCGTGATTTACTCCATGAAAGCAATTACTGAAAACTATACCACGGCATACGTCAATCAATCATTTACCGAACAGATTTGCCATATCATCGACAATGTCACCTTGTATTTTGTCCCGATGATTAACCCTGATGGCATCGAAGCAGGAACCCGAAAAAACCGACAAGCAAACCAATGTCCTTTAGGCAGGACTCTGTATTGCGGTGTTGACCTTAACAGAAACTTTCCCTATGCATGGGATAAACTTGATGAGTTTCCTTTTCAATATCGCTTTGGCCATTGGAATGCACAAACATTCAGAGAACACCCACTGCAATTTCTGTTGAGTAAATTTCCAACGCTTTTTTTCCCAACAACCGTAAAATACCCCATGGGTGATATTGAAGTATTTATCCCCTATTTGAAGGGGGGGCATTATCGCGGGCCTGCACCACTCAGCGAAAAAGAGACACAAGCACTTGACTCATTTGTAGCGAATCATTCGATTTCTCTTGCAGTGGATTACCATTCCCCTGGAGAAAAAATCCTTTTCCCCTGGTATTCATCTCGAGATTCTTCCCCGGATGATCAGAAGCTTCGTGCGATCGCCTCAAATCTTTCCAGTATCAATGGCTATGAGCTTTTACAAGGTGGAGACTGGTATCTCACCCCAGGATGCATCATGGACTATTTATATACAAAATACAATATTCTTCCGTTTACCATAGAACTTGGTTCCCTTAAACATCCAAGTGATTTCACCAGTAAAAACCGGATTCATGACATCTGTGAAACACATGTATACGTGAATCTTTGCCTTGCAGAATACGCTTTGACCTAAAACCATTTTTTTTTAATCAATCGTTTTTTGAAAATATGCTAGATCAAGTGAACCCCAGTCATCATGGTCAAATCGACCATGACTGCCATCTGAATAGTCAACCATCGTGAAGATGTACCGATAGTTCATCACACTGTAATAATTACTGAATCGCCACCAGTTAATCTGCCATGGGTATTTACTGAAATAGTTGTCACACCCAGGTGCATTTACATTGAAGATTCCAAGGCTATGCCCGGTTTCGTGCATGATTGCGGATGCATAGATTACATCCCTGTTAAGCGACGGGTTTTTTGTATGCTCCTCCATTCGTTTACTTGAGATCTGAAAACTATTAACCCCGGGAGCAAAAAACAGTGTTTTATCGCCAGAAAACGTGTAACCCTTGATGAGTACATGATTGTACACTATTAATCCGTAGTGAAATACGCTGCGACGCCAGTTCCCAGGATCATTATGTAAAAAATGTGTCTGATACATCGCGTGAATCTCAGAGCGGAATGTCAACGAATCAAAGGGAATCATCTCCCCGCCGCCACCCATGCACCTATCGTCAAGATGATATACGATATTGCGTCGGTCATATGCATCTCGTAACAATTCTTTAGCGCCATCGGAGAGAATAATTTGCTCCCCAGTTGGACTTGCCGCCATATAATCAATTTCAAGAAACAGATCTTGTCGAAACGGATCTGATCCCCATTGCGACGTCAGATATTCTTCATAGTTGTTTAATCCATCATTGTCAGGATCACGTTTTGAATGATTATCATATGCAAACGGATCGTACCCCCAATGATAATCCCACCACACAGGGATTCCATCATGATTTGGATCATCAGTTGCATTGTTCATAATGGATTCTGTTTGCGTGATATCAAACCAGAGTTCACAATCCCGATCTTGTTGGTAGATGCTCCCGTCGTCACACCCGTTCAATCGTCCGTATCCACTTGGATCCCCCCATTCGTCATCCCCGGTCCACTGGCCAGTGCTTACATTGTATACGATGTTGACCGTATAATTATCTAAAGGAGAACTAGTTTTTCCGCTGATATCACAAATAATGATTTCATTATCCTGAAGATCCCCTAGTTGCATCGTGATGTTCACCGTCTCAATTTCATCAGCAATGGGAAGCGTTGCAGACCAATTGAGATCATACAGATATCGTGTTTTGTTCCATACAGGGCTTACGTATGGTACGTCGTTCATCGTGATGTTCATGAAGAACTGTGGTACGGATAAGGTGTTAAAATCATCAAACCCACGAATGTTCCGGATGATTATTATTACCGTATTATCAGAAGAAGGTGGGATATACAAAAGAGGATACGCCTGAAGCGAAGAAGACAACAAAAGAACAGATAATGCTCCTGCAAGGAGACTCCATACTTTTTTCGTCATAACCCCCAATTCTACTCTAAATTATGTTCGTTCATCTATAATAATCTTTATGTTACTATTCCACAAAACAACAATAATTCTAGAAAAAAACCAACTACTGTTCATTCTTATTCATTTGATATAAAATAACGTGGTTCTCATGTTTTTTAAAGACGATCTCATGATCCTCAAAAATCGGACATCTCCCCAACAATACAGGGATATCGTTACGCGGGGACACATGAATCTCCAAATTTTTATATGATATTTTTCTAGTTTCATCAAGCAGATCCATGTCCACGCATGCTTTATACAACTCCGCTGCCCCACCCGCGGTATCCACCTGACCAGCTTTTTCGAGTTTCAATCTAAGATACAGTGCAATCGCCATCGGGATCACAATAAAATCCCCACCAGAATCAAGCAGCGCATCAATCACTGGCGTTTCTTTACTTTTATAAAAAAACTTGATCGGGATCAACGGGTAATCCGTATAATCACAAATAAATGGTGAAGGTGGCATAGCAATGTTAATGTAAATGAATACTGCCAGATAATACTTTTGATATTTTTATATTGTCTTCGGGAAACTTCTCAGAAGGATATTTCTCATCAACAGCCTTCAAAATATCCTCGATGTTTCTGCTATGATCCACAATCTGATCGTTGAAAAGAAGAATCCATTCACCAGACAATTTTTTCATTTCATCTTCTGTTAGCATCAATATCAATATCCCAATTACGTTCATCTTCTATATATACTTTTCCTGGTTTTTGGGTTTTTTCATCAAAAAATCAGGAGAAATTCGTTTTAAGCACCAACCGGAAATGAATGCCTTTCAATCCTTTGATTCTTCGTTTTTATCCAGAAGTGAAAGGATAAGACCAAATAATCCTGCAAGCAAGAGTAGACTCGTTAACGCGTAGACACCGATGTCTATCCAGACGCCGTATCGAACACCCCAATACAAATAAAAACCGAACCCTGCGATGAGAAGCAACAGAGATAGTACTGTGTAGATATTTGCGTTTCGAATATTTATTTTTATCATATTTTTCTTCCCTCTTCTACTTATTGAAATGCAGTGGGAGCACTGGGATTTGAACCCAGATCGGCGGGTCTCTTCTTCAGGTCATCGCTCCAGTTAATCATCATGAAATCAGATGACCCTCTTCTAATCATACCCGTAACTGGAGCCCGCAATGAT
>CAIYYQ010000344.1 GCA_903930505.1 Methanobacteriota archaeon | reverse complement strand
TTTAGGTATATCACTAGATCAATATCGTAACATTTATAAAATGAAACCTCTATCCCTCAGCATCAGTACCCCCTTCCGGCAGCATAAGGGTCACTGGTGAATAGTGTTCGATTGAATTTCCTGTAAAAAAAGAGTGCTTACCAGACCATACCAGCAACCAGATCCCTCCTGCTCCGGGATGTCTTTTCCGGGGTGTTAGTATTATCCAGAGAGATGAGGGAAGGGTCATGAAAAGGATGAGTCTGAAACAACGAGTTTTGTATGGTAGCATTGGTGTGCTGCTGGTCATGGTATTGATTGTAGTGCCGGTTAGTGCCGCATGGATGGAAAAGCGTGCGAATCAGGTCGATTGGGGTGAGGACGATATAGGCCATACAGCAATGACTGAGGAGCAATGCAGATATGCATGTATGATATCACAAAATCCCATCTGCATGTTGGCAGAGTGGCAAAAAGCTGGCCATCCTGACTATACTTCCAATCCGATAGGTATTTGCTGGCTGACCTCGACGTATGGCAAATCACCTCTCGTACCGAAAGATGATTATAACACATATATCAATCACCGTGTTCTGCCACAATCTGATTTTTCTGCTACTCCAATGAGCGGAAAGGTACCATTAACTGTCACATTCACCGATCATTCAACTGCTATTGAATCCGGAATAACACAATTATCGTGGGATTATGGTGACGGTACTCCTACTCAAACATCTCTAACAGGATCCGTTCAAACACACACGTATCAATCAGCCAATACCTATACGATATCATTGACCGCCCAAGATTGGGGGGGTAGTAATACCAGAACGATAACAATCACGGTTCAGCAACCGCAACAAGCTATCGGTTCACTTAGCATCTCTACTACCCCCTCCGGTGCAACTGTATATGTCGATCGAATCTATCAAGGAACGACACCGGTCACCATCCCTCAGCTTGCACCAGGCTCGCACCCCGTACAACTGACACTGACCGGGTATACGGATTATTCCGTCCCAGTTACTATTACTGCCGGGCTTCCATACCCCCTCAATATCCAGCTTACCCAGATTACCCAGAGCCAACCATCATCGACCACCGGCTCCCTCTCGGTCACGTCAACTCCAAGCGGCGCATCAATCACTGTTGACTCGGTGGCAAAAGGAACCTCTCCCAACACTATCACTGATCTTTCTGCAGGCACACACACGGTTAAGATGATGAAAAGCGGGTATGTGAATTTTTCCGGGACTGTTACCGTTATTGCCGGGAAGACACAACCCCTTAATGTCAATCTCGTTTCCGGTTCACAACCAGGGCCTTCCCCAGTAGGGAGTTCACCGATCCCTACACCCGATCAACCCATTGGGGTTGGATCTATCATTGTTACATCTAATCCATCCGGTGCTAACATCTATATTGATGGACAGTCCTCGGGAACAACACCGCTCACGATACCGAATGTAAACCCAGGAACGCATACAATCCTTCTCACCATGCAGGGCTACAATGATACATCAAAAACCGTTGAG
>CAIYYQ010000343.1 GCA_903930505.1 Methanobacteriota archaeon | reverse complement strand
CCTGGCAAGATCATGATCAAGTGTTCCTGTCGTCGTGATAACAACATCAAAGAGTTTTCTTTTGAGGAGTTCTTTAATGACACCACGTGTCCCTGTGGAGATGATACAGGCGGGAAATGAAAGGAATTTTATACAGTTTTTTTCTTTGATCATTGTTTCAAGGATGTCAACGCCTTCTGCAACTTTTTTTGCAGAAAAACCACCAGCATCATAGAATGCGTTGATGAGCTCGTTGGTGTTCATCCCTTTTCTGAATGTAATATCTTTTACTGGTTGTTGTTTCATGGTTTTGTCACCCCTTAATGCACAACGACAGATCCGTAACCTACGCAGGAGTTCCCAGGATGCACTTCATACGATGTCCCATATTTAAGAAGTTTTGCAGTTTTAGCTCCGAGTTGTTTAGCTGCAACAAGCATTGCTGCAACTGGTCCATATCCGCACATGCTGATATTATGATCGTATACAGTACGTATTAATCCATCAGGATTTATGTTTATGATTTGTTCAAGTGCATGTTTATCCTGTTTTTCCGCGTACGCATCAACACGCAACCCTTGAGGAGGCATGCTCATATAGTTGAAACCAACATGAGAAAAATCACTACTCGCAATAATGACTACGTTTTTCTTGGATTGTGATATTGCCTGTGCGATAATCGTTCCTACTTCCTGTGCTGTGTCATAATCCTGTAGTGCCATGCATATCGGAATGAAATCAAAAGGTTTTGATTGGGCAAGAACCTGCAAGAAAGGGAGTTGTACTTCAATGCTGTGTTCATGGAGATGTGCACTTTTGTCATTGTCGATGATATCTCTGTTGAGCTGCTTTGCATATTCTGTGTTAATGGGCACACAACCGAGCGGTGTCTCAAAGGCTCCTTCAGTCATTACGGAGACGCCAGAGCCCATTCCGGTGTGGTTTGGTCCAAGGATGATGAATGTGTCTGCGAACCCATTCTCAGCAAGATATGCATACGCATGCGCTGCGATTGCACCAGAGTAAATGTAGCCTGCATGCGGAACAACAATTCCTTTTACCGCTGCTTTTCCTTGTTTGATACTAGGAATCATTCCTGGTCCTCTGCTATCATGAAAACACGCTTCGATTTGTTGTTGTAACGTGCGTTTCGTATCAGGGTAGAATTGCCCTGCAACCGCTGCTTTTCGCACAGAATCTCTGGTTTGCATACAAATGTGTTGTTATAGGAAAAGACAACATTAAGCTTACCCACAAAAAATATAAATAGAGTCGATGAATTCGGGTTACATCCAATCAGGGAGTGCATATGGAGACAGTTTGCCATATCGAAATTATTAAAGATGGGAGAGAATTCGTCGCTCGTGTTCATCTTTCTAGCGGCGCGGTAAAAGAATACCGCCATCAAATCTTCGAAGATGTGCTCACAGAGATGGTCATTGACCTTCAGGAAGAACTCGGTGAGTAACAGAGATAATTGGCAAAAAAAATCTCTGATATCAAACCTGTTTTTTCTTTATTCTTTTTTTTAGAAGAATTTGTACAGAGAACTGCAACCAGGCTTCTTCAATAACCCTAGTATGGTAATTACTTTGGAAGGAACTGTGGGACGATCAACAGAGCAATCATTAAAAATATTGCAGCGTACATGATGTAAATCCAGGTTTTTCGTTTCTTTGTTAACGCTTGATATTGTTGTTTGCATTCATCAGAACATAATGTTTCTGTGGAGGTAACTGCTTTTCCACAGATTTGGCAATGCATATGCTGCGGGATTTTTTCAGCCATAGGTATCGTTCTCCTATATGATGCTTAAGGATAAAATAGTTTTTCCTCAAAAAAATGAAAAAATTAATATCGAAAGGAGATGGTTTATCTGAGAAATGTGTCATTTTTTGAATATGACTTTTCCATTGATGACATCGATTTCCACAAGTGTGTGAATTTCAACGTCAAATTCTTTTTGAATCGCCGGGGCAATGCTTCCTTTGTCGATTGCGATGAATACGCCTTTTACTATTACGCCAATTTTCTTTAATGCGGTTAGGACTGCTTTGAGTGTTCCCCCGGTGCTGAGTACGTCATCAACGATGACTATCGTATCACCTTTTTTCAATCCGTTGATAAACAATTTTGAGTTGGAGTACCCGGTGGCCTGTTCTACCGATACTTCGCCAGGCAGTCCATATGCTCGTTTTCTGATGATAGTAAAAGGAATATTCATTTTTTCGGAGAGTGCGGTTGCAATCGGGATTCCCATCGCCTCCATTGTCACAATCCTGTCGATATGCCCACACGGTTCAATCTGTTTTTGCATCGCGTTTGTAACTTCTTTGAGTAACGCAGCTGTAATGTAGGGTACTCCATCGGTGATCGGATGAATCACGTAGTCGTAATTCCCTTTTTTTACAATCGGGGCTTCTGTCAGTGTTTTTTTCAATATATCAATTTTCATAGTTCTCTTATCTCCTCGCATGTTTTCTTTAATACTGGGATAAAATCATCGACTATTTTTTTTGTAACATGCGGCATCATCACGAGACGAATGCAGGAGAGATGCTCTACCGCGTTCACACGCCAGCCCTTCTGAGAAAGTGCGTGTACGAGTTTTGTTGGGTTTTTGATTCGTACCCCAAGCACGTTCATCGTTGGCTGTTGTACAACTGATAACCCAATCGTCATGATTTGTTTTTCCATATATTGTGTTGTCTGCATGCACCGCTTCACTAGTTTAGTGTACCCATCGCATCCTAGGTATTTTGTGACCGCGTACGCAGCAGCTATTGGTCCACCAGGCCTTGTTCCAAGTATTCCTGCCTGTGTTTTACTGCTGATACACGGGGATTTCACGCTGATTTCTTTAAGCCAAGAATTTTTGCGAATACAAAGTGTTCCCATGGGGATTGCTGACCAACCCATTTTATGAGAGTCGACGCAGATGGTACTTACTCCTTGAAGTTGGAAATCAAAATCAGGTACTTCGTACCCAAGTTCATGTAAAAATGGAATAACGAATCCTCCAAATGCGGCATCCACATGAAGGAACAAATGTTCATCATTGCATAGATCGCTTAGTTCTGGTATTGGATCAATTGTTCCAAGTTCGGTTGAACCTGCAACTGCTACAACTGCGGCCGTGTTTTTTGTGATATTTTTTCGTACTTTGTTGATATCCATAATATATTCAGATGTCAGCGGTACCAAACGAAGATTCACATCCATCATTGATGCGATTTTTGCAAACGAGAAATGTGCGCTTTCTGGGATGATTATTTCGTTTTTTCTGGTAAGTTCTTTTGCAATCCACATCGCAGTGATGTTTCCTTCTGTTCCTCCGCTTACGATATGGCCTGTCGCTGTTTTTGGTGCATGAAGTAATTTAAGAATGAATTGAATGAAACGTGTTTCTAGTTCTTTTGTTCCAGGAAAAAGTTCTGGGTCGCCAAGATTTGTTTCAAGGAATTTCAAATAGGCTTTTTTTGCGATGGGATGAGGCGCGGTACACATAGAACCAAGGATGTGGCCATTGGAGAAAGTAAAATCCTTCTTTTGAATTGTACTAAGTTCTCGGAGGATATCTTCTTGGAAGTGAGTGTTCTTCTTTTGGGAAATCATTGGAACGAGGTAATACAGTTGGTAATAAAAAAGGATTCTGTCGTGGACCATCACATTTTAATATAGGTAAATGTATTTTGATTTCATGATGGAAAAAAACGCTAACACTAATGTAGGTGAGGTCACATCGTTTCTGAAGTTACCGGTCTACACTAGAGATGGGAAGTATATTGGACATGTGAAAAATGTCTTCCTCGACATGGACGAAAAGCGAGTGAGCAGTCTTCTCGTGACCAATACGAACCCTTCGATTGTAGAGGGCAGTGTCGATGTGGCGGTACCATACAGATGGGTAAACGCAGTTGGGGACATTATTATTCTTTCAAGTTTCCCTGACAAAGTTGTGACAAAGAAAAAAGAGTCAAAGAAGGAAACAAAGACTACAACACCTGAGCAAAAAGAAACAGAACATATCGATATGGTTCAGTAACAGAGATATTGCGTCACAATATACCGTCTCTCCCTCCTTTATTTTTCTTTTTCTCCTATTGATTTTATATATAATTGTCGTTTTTTTGTTTATATTTAGATAGAAATATTTTTATATCATGTAAGTTATATATAATTAATGAGTACAGAGCTCTCCCGTAAGGACTGTACAATAAGATTTAAATACCTAGAAAAGAAAGTACAAATGTAGAAAAATGAGGTCAGAACATGATACAACACCTGAAAACGGTTAAAATGAGTTTGATAATTGGAATTCTATTATTAAGTGTCATTACTTTAATTCCTCACCATGAAACAACAGTAAAAGCACAAAAAGCAATCAGTTTTCACTCCTATCTAGAAATTACTTATGATATCTCTCCATTAAATCAACCTCTTCAAATAGATGTTGCAATTTCGATCCCAGTAACTGTAAAATTCTGGACAGATATACCATCTGTTTTTGCACTGAAATCCATTCGTTTTCCATTTAGCAATTTGTTTCTCTTTGGAGCACCGATTGGACCAGAACAACAAATACATTTAGAAATTAATAATCAACCTACTTGGGCGAATGTGTATTTCAGTTCACCAGATATCCTAGCAGATATCCCTTTTGAAGGTGAAACTCCAGTAAATAAAACAGTTAAT
>CAIYYQ010000342.1 GCA_903930505.1 Methanobacteriota archaeon | reverse complement strand
TTTTTATATCCATCTCTCTTTGCCCCCATTTGATTGATTTTATCAATCATGTATATATGTGTCATACCTTTGATATAAACCTTTCGAAAAAATTCAAAACAAGGCATCACTTAGAATCAATCAGATGTAATACTTTCTACAATCAGGCTAACAGACGGAGCCGCGCAGCCTGTATATACGAAGAAATCAAACGAACGTAGCTTCGAATATTTTGATAGCGGAGCGTCTTCAATAACTCATGTGATTCCTGATTCAGTATCTGATTATTCGATGAACCGGCAGCAACGATAACATCACCATTCTTGTTGTTTGAAATGGTACAATCTTTTATCATGTTTGCACAGGATCGAGAAAGGTAAATCCCATTGACTGCGTTGTTTTTGATCTCACAGTTTTCTATGGTGTTCTCGTTGTTGGAGAATATTGCATCGATACCACTGTGGGTATTATCAGAAAACTTGCAATTCATGATGACGTTCTCAGATGCATGTTGAAGTTCGATTCCATCGCAATTCTGGGTAAATTCACAGTTTGCAATCATATTTTTTGTGCATGATGCGGCAGAACTTCCAAGAATGGCGATCCCTTCGTCGGTACATCTGGTAAACCGACAGTTTTTGATGGTGTTTTCTGAGCTCCATACTGCAATTCCAATGGGGGTATCCATGAATTCACAGTTGAGGATTGTTGTCTGAGGAGCGTTTAGCTTTATTCCTGTCGTGTAAAGACCAGGACCGGTATTGGTTATACAAAATCCACTCACTGTTACTCCTTGAGCACGTATCTCTATGGTATAACCGTTGTATGTTGATTTTGCACTAATAATCGTTGATGTTTTATCTTCCCCAATTAATGTAAGTTGTTTGTTTATTTGAATGATTTCGTTGTAGGTTCCTGCGCGGACAGAAATCGTCGATCCTTTAGGAGCATCATCGATTGCCTCTTGTATCGTCGTATACGTTCCTGCTGTATTGGTGGCGTCAACGATGAATATGGTGGGTGTTGTTTCTGTGTTTTGTATGCTTACCGCTTTGCTAGAAATGGTGATCTCTAGGATGAAAATTATGATGAATAGAAGACTGATGCCTGTCACATACCTTCGTTTCATTTCCTTTCACGCCCTCTTCCCTATGCGTGTTATAAGATTACGTGTTAACCTTTCACAATAATAGTATATAAAGATATTTTGTCAAAATAACATCCTGACAAAATACCAATTTCTAGAAGAAACGAACGAAAAACAAAGGGAAGATATCAAGAGATGGTATTGGAGAACATAGCTAAGAGAGAGGGGAAGCAATGAGGGGGGTGAGGGGAGATGGAAAAAATATTCGGCTTCCCCAATCTCATAGTAGCTATTTCATATATAGATGTATAACTATATAAACTTTATTATATAATTATTACCATGACACGGATTTCTTGAATATTCTTTTTATACCCATTAGCATTAGATTCTTTACCATTCAACAGGAGAACATCGATATTATCTCTATAAAATAAAAAAAGAAAGAAAAGAGAAGACCTACTCCTTTTTCGCAGGACTCCACAACGCCTTCCCTAACGGCAGAACAACCCTGCCACTGATCGTATTCAGAAGAATTGCTGCCGCAGCATAAAACGACAACGCCGACGTACACAACAGGAAAAACCCTGCAAACATCGGAGAAATCCCAACCAAATAATGCGGAATCAACGATGCCACAGCAAGATCAACCGCGACAAGAATCGCAAAAAACGTTGTATTCAACATCAGAGTTGCAAGTGTCGCTATTATACTAAACACCAAAATCCCGATCAGACCATACGCATAATACGTTTTATCAAATTGTACACCCATGAAAATCATGATGAACAACGTTAACGCAATCGAATACATAGTCATCCCATACGTCGTAAACACGGTTGCCCCAAAAATATTATTTCGTTTAAACTCCATTGTTCCTGCAATCAACTGCGCGGTAGCCCCAAAAAATAATACCCAGGGGATCATTAAGGATTTTAACGTACTTGATGCCAAACCAAGATCAGCAGACGCAAGAACAAGAGCAGCAACCGCAAGTCCAATAAGACCCAATGGCGCAGGTTCCGCGACAACAACAGATACCGGTGTGATAACAACAGCTTCATCATTCTTTGTTTTCTTTTCAACCATATATTTTGTCCTCCTTTCTTTGATCTTCAGTTATCTCCATTTCTCCCAGTACAGTTTCTCAGTACTCGGCGGATTCTCTCCTTTTTTGTATACACCACCCCATTTGTTTAGATTATTTTTTTCATCCTGCTCAATTTTTTTCTTCAACATCGCAAGCATTTTTGGGTCATCCATACCAAGCTGCTTCATCTTCTCTGGAGTAGGAATTCCATTTGGCGTCCACCCTCGACGATAATACACAGCATCAGTAAGTTTCTCGTATTCATTCCGACGATGATCATAGATTACTGTTAATTTTTCAATGGTGCTCATCTTCTCCACACTTTCTTTTAACAAACCTAGTTTATCAATCAGTTGTTTATCGTAACGATCTTTTCGTGACATATATTCCATCTCAGTTACCGGCCCCATCGCCCGAAACGGTATCCAATCGTCTTTACGCTGTCCACGACCAAGCCACACATTCATGGCACGCTGCCAGTTGTAACATCGTTCACTCTGCAGAATAATATCCTCTTTTTTGATGTTCCAACCAGTGACCGCATTCTGATATTTCACATAATTATCGACATGCTCAGGAACCTTTGCTGGCTCTGATGTTTGCGCATTATTCGCTGGTTCAATATCATTCCAAGGGAGTTTACACAGTCCATTCAAACCAAACCAGGTCCGCCACATCGGAAAATAATGCAACGCCTCTGCTTTATCCTTGAACGTGGGGATCGCGTTGTTCACCATATCCATGAAAATAAGCCATGCCTCATCATGCTGAGGACCTTTTAACGTAAGACCATATCCACCCTGCATCGCAAGAGACTCTTTGGTAACATATTCTGAGAACTCAAGGCCTTTGCTCTCCATGCCTGCGTCTTCTACAATTTTTTGATCGCCCCAACCGTTTTTATGAATCCAGTCTTTCACCCGTCTGATCCCCTTTGATGCAACGGCAATAAACTCCCCAGTGTCTCCTTTGGCAATCCTATGAAGAAACTCAAGCACCCCATCTGTATTCCCAAAACACAACTCTAAACCATCACATCGTTCTTTATTCAGGATCCCGTACTCGTACATCTCCATGTAGTATGCCATTGAGGTCCCTGCAGAAATCGTATCAACCCCATAGGTGTCACAATAGAAATTAAACTCAAGAATCCATAACGGGTCCCAGAAACTCATATTTGATCCAGCACCAATGGTTTCGTATTCAGGGCCATCCACCGTCACTTTCTCTCCTTTGTAAGGGCCTGTCATGACTGTGTATCCATCCACGGTTTTCGCACAGGCAAGGGTGCATCCATGCCAACAGCCATCCGGGATTATCTTTGTGAACAACTCATAGAATTTTGGTGAATAAATCTTTGATGCTTTGGGAAACGACCCAAACCGATAATTTTCCGTAGGAAGGAGATCATAGGCATCCATGATTTCAACTAGATGCCCGGTTCCTACCGCACGCATGTTACATTGATAGCGGTCCAGGTCCCTTATCTCTTTATGCAGCGTTGTCCCAACCTCGGCCAGAGCAACAGGATCGGCGGGATGATTGGAGACGCCATCAATTTTCTCTACTTTCACGACAAGCGCCTTCATTTTTTTATCCCTAAAAACAGTTCCTAGTCCTCCGCGTCCTGCTTGTTTAATACGAGGCACTTTACGACGGATATCATAAAACGAAAAATTCAGGCATCCCCAGAAACTATGTTCTGCTCCTTTACCTGCAGAAACAACAGATACTTTCTGACGGGCTTTATCAGTTTTTTCAGATGCGTACATCTCAGTGAGTTGTTCTGAGAGAAGATGCGTATTAATCTCTTCATGTGGTGCGGTTTCAATTCTTATTTTTCCTTGTTCACCATCGATAACGATTATGACATCTTTTTTGGCTTTACCTTGGATCTCTACCGCATCAAACCCAGCAAACTTAAGATACGGTCCAAAGAATCCGCCTACGTTACAGTCGCAGATGATGTCTGTTGAGGGCGAAATACTAAGACAAAGAGATTTTCCTGAGCCGGGATACTGCGTCGTTCCACAAAGAGGACCGGTGGTGATCACCAGTTCGTTTTCTTCACTGTTCCACCGTGTTGTTGGTTTAATGGAATCCCATAAAAGTTTTAACCCGAACCCTCGGCCGCCGGTAAACCTTTTCTTCATGTCGTCGGTCACAGGTTTTTCTTTTATCGTATTCGTACTAAGGTTCACATAGAGTGTTCGGTTTGCAAACCCACGCTCAACACTTCCCTTTTTATATGAGTATTCTGCAAGAATTGAATGTGCGGATTTCATTGTGGCAACATCCCAGCTGTGTTTTGTGTTGCCTGTTTTATATTCTTCGATGGGAATCTGACCTTCAATTACCATGTTACACACCTTGTTTGTAGTTATGATAGACAACTTCTTTGATCTTTTGAATAGGTCGCTCGGTAAGTTCTAAAGCATGCTCTGGGCAGGCGCGAACACAAGCACCACAGGAAATACATTTGAATGGTTCGATCTGTACATCACATTTTCTCATTGCGCCAATCGGACAGAACCCGACACATGCTTGACAGCCGATACAGATGTTTTTATCAAGCCACACAACCCCATTTTTCCTTCTGGTGAGTGCACCAACCGGACACATATCCAGGCAAAGGCCGCGTTGATCACAGACATGCATGTGGTATACGTTCTTAGCTTTGGTAATTCTTATTGCTGATTTTTCTTTTCCGTCGTTTGTCTTAAAATGAACCTGAGAACAGGCTTTTTCACACTCAAGGCAGCCTTTGCATTTCTCGCTATGAAACGTAAGAATCTTCACGGTTGTTGAATGATCCATAATGTATTCCTTTCTTATGCCACGATTAGAAGGGTGTTTGCGATGACCAGACACCAGCAGACTATTGCGACTCCGACGGTCGTAGGATAGTACAGGCGGTCTTTCAGAGAGAGATCAAGGGAACTAATGGCTATAACTGCGGGAACAGTTATCCCGCCGATAAGAGCTGCTAGAAGCCCACTTGCGAGAATCTGCGGAATGAAGACAACAAGGTTTTCTACGTAGAACCCTGCTGAGGACACAAACGGGGTAAGAATCTGTGTCACCATGTATCCTCCCACATAGACGCTGTAGGAGATGATTATTCCCATGCCTAGTTGAAGGGTTTTAGTGTATTTTTCCTGTATTTTTGGAGACAGGAGATAATAGAGGATTTCAAAGAGTGCGCCTTCTGCCATGATCGCAATAGCGGAACACAAAAAACATCCGCCAAACGGGTTTGCTAACCGAAGAGCACCAGCAACAAGCCCCATTCCCAGTTGCATCCCTGGTTGATTATAGCGGATACGGCTGAAGGTTAACAGACCAATCGCAAATATCGCAGTCATCAAAATTCCTGCAGGAAGCCCAAGATCACGAAGATACGAACCAATGATACATTCAGAGAACCCCCAAAGAG
>CAIYYQ010000341.1 GCA_903930505.1 Methanobacteriota archaeon | reverse complement strand
CTGATGTGACTCCTCTAGTTTTTTCAGCACGTTGTTGACCATGACAGTTGCATAAACATCAGAGCTTCTCCTTCCGATAACATCCACGATGGATTGTAATAGATGTAAAACAACTTCACGACGTTCTCGTTGCGTATCCATTTCTCAACGCTCTCGCACTTCTCATCCCATTTGTTGTAATGAAAAACGAGTAACGCGTTCTTAAAACTTCGTATCCATTTTTGCTCTATGCGTAATAGGCACAATCTATTTTAGCATGTAATAGCATTCTTATAACGAGAGAGATGACAAAAAAAATCATGGTTGTTGACGATGAGCAGGATGTTCGACTTTCGGTTCAGCAAATCCTGGAAATGAGTGGTTATATGGTAACTCAGGCGGAAAATGGCCGTGATTGTCTCGTAAAACTAGAAAAAGAGACGCCAGATCTTGTTGTTCTTGATATCATGATGCCTGGTATGAGCGGGTGGGATGTTGCCGCAAAAATCAAAGAAAACCCAAGTTGGACCAATATTCCGATCGTGTTTTTAACTGCGAAAGGAGATGAAATGAGTGTCGGGATGGGAGGACTTGCCTCTGTCGATTATATTGTCAAACCCTTTGACATCATGGATTTGAAACAGCGTATAGATAAAGTACTTCAAAAATAAAAAATGGGAAAAATGAATGATTTTTTTCCCAGTGGTTTTTGTTTTGATCAGATGATTGTTTCGTTTTTTACTCGTAGGGTACTGTTTCAAATCGCCAAATAAGTGAGTCGCCGTTTGATATTGTGTATTTATCGCATCCGACCATCGGGATGTCACCGTTCACGTAGTACTGCCAGTATTTTCCGTTGTTTCCGTTTACGGTGTCACCAATTTGGTCAACAAGAGTAGAGTCAAATGACGCATAATATGTGTTTTTGAAGATGAGTGTGTTTCTCTCAGTGCAACGTTTCAGAATGGAGAATGCAGTATCACCTGTGTAGGCGACGACATGATCTGTAACAGTCCATCCTTCTCCTTGGATCGTTATGCTGACACTGGTTTTTTCTGATTTCTCAAGCCATATCCCGCTTTTTTGTGGGACCTGCATCGCGGTTCCAGTGAATGACAACACCATGAGACAAAGTACAATTGCAACGATCGGTATTTTATGGATTGTTTTAATCCGGATGGGGATCTGAATTTTATGGGTACGAGACAGATACACGATGAAGGGAAGCGCGATCAGGACAAATGTGGCAACACCAGAAACAAGATGATTAATCATAAACGGGATTCCCGCAGCAAACACTGCAGCAAGGTTACCGATGGTGTGTGGGTAAATCAGATACCACCACCCAAGGTTGGTCCAGACATCGTAGATTAATACAAAACCTATGCCGAGGCCGGCTGTGATCCCGATGCTTTTTAGTTTTATTGTACTGAGGCTGTTTCGGAATCGCTCACGGTTCAATATGTTGATGACTGCAATCATAGCAAAACCGGAGTAGGTGAACAAAATTATTCTGTTCATTTGATCGCCGACAAAAATCGCATTTCCCAGAAGCAGATCGCTACCAATCATACTACATATGGGGACGAACAACGCAAGCGGTGATCTGAGAAACAAGGCCGCTAAAAACGTGAGCACAAGAATAATTTCAATATTTGGTGGCGCACCCATGCTTACCAGTGCATATCGTCCTAGTATCCCCATGAGGATAAAGCCTATTGTCATCATTATCTGGTTTGTATCAATCATTTTTTTTATTTCCATATATTAATCCTCCCAACATACAGGAAATAACTAGTGTTGTATAAAGATTTTTGTTTTTTGTTTTTTTAGAGGACGGTTCCTCCAAGATCTCTATTGGTTGAAAGAAGTTTTTCCTTTATTTTTGCGTTACATTCAAGAGTAACGGTAATTGTTTCGCTGTACTGGACACTGAGAACATGAGCTATGTCGTACAACTGGGAGATGAACTTCTGCGATTCTTTCGTGGTTGGGAGATGAAGGGTAAGTTGACTCATATTTGGGAGTTCATCATAGATGGTTTTGAGTAAACGATCAATGTTTTTGTGTTCTTTGACTGAGATGGGTACACATGTTTTTCTTTGTGTTAATTTTTTTTCGGTGAGATATGATGTGAGTTCTTTGATTTGTTCGCTAGGTACAAGATCAGTTTTATTTAGTACAATGATTACGGGCGCAGCGACTTTCAGTTCGCGAAGCTCTGTTAATGAAACCTGTAGTTTACGTTCCACTGTTTTCGTTGGTTCACTTCCGTCAACTACGAGCAGCACGACATCTGCTACTTCTATTTCTTCAAGTGTGGAATGAAATGCATCGATAACCCACGCCGGAAGATTTTCGATGAAACCAACCGTATCTGTTAAAAGAATGGGGATAGTTTTTCCTTTTGCGTTTTTTGGTATGCGTCGTGTCGTAGTAGATAATGTGGAAAACAATCGTCCTTCAACATGAACATGTTCATCGGCAAGAAGGTTCAATAAACTGCTTTTTCCCGCGTTTGTGTATCCTGCAAGGGAAACTAGGTAAAATCCTTCTTTGTATCTGGTTTGTCGGTGGACTTCCCGGTCGGTTCTGATTTTTTCTAGGTCATCTCTTGTTTTTTTCATTTGTTTTTTGATGGTTTCGTAGTAGTCGTCAACTTGGTATTCTCCGCCTGCCATGTATCCAGGGTGTTCTCCTGCTTTTGCTCGGTGGATAAGTTCGTGGACAAGTGGTCGTTCGTATTGAAGTTGTGCGAGTTTTACCTGTAGTTTTGCTTCTCTTCGTTCTGCTCGTTTTTCGAAGATTGCAAGTATTAATCGTACTCGATCGTAGATGGTTACCTTTAGTTCTTTTTCTAATGAGAACCATTGTGAAGGTTTCAGTTCTCCGTTGACTATGACTAAATCGATTTTTTCCTCTGATGTTTCAAGAAATTCTTTTATTTCGTCGAGTTTTCCGGTTCCAATGTTGTAGTTTACATCAGGCATGGTTCGTTGTTGGATGAATTCTTTTACTACAGAGTATCCTAACGAATCTGCAAGTTGAATGATTTCTGCAGTATCAGAT
>CAIYYQ010000340.1 GCA_903930505.1 Methanobacteriota archaeon | reverse complement strand
CGAAGCTGGTGATTCAACTCCTGATGTTCTTGTCTCAAATGATCAGCCTGGGACATCTTATGATCCTGGGACGATGGGGTATAGTGTCACGTATTATTGGCAGATTGTCTCTACTGATAATCATTTGTCTAGTACACCTGGTCCGATTTGGAGTTTCACAACCGAAGCACAGCCAATTCCTCCAGCACCCACACAAGCCGCTGATATCACAGCCTGGCATACGTTCGCAGCCGACTTGTACAAGGGAATCGGCGGATACCCAGCAAAACAGTACACATATCAGAGCACCTCCACAGAAACAGGAAATGATCTGTACTTTACGTTCTACTGGGGCGACGGCAACAGCACCCTCATTGGACCGGTCACCGGTTCCGCATCTGCATCGTATGCATATGGTGCTAAATACGGAACATACAGCATCACCGCCACCGTAAAACACGGACCCAGCGGACCAGAAAGTAATCCGTCAACTGCACGCTCCGTGAGAATGTTTAAACTCGGTGACTGCAACAATGATAACAAGGTCACGTTCGCTGACATCGACCCGTTCGTCGCAATGCTCGGCAGTCATGCAACCTATGTAGATGCTCACCCGGACCAGTATTGGTTCTCTGCAGACTGCAACTTGGACAACTCAGTCACGTTCGCTGATATCGACCCGTTCGTCGCGTTACTTGGTTCGTAGAAACGGATCCAAGTAGTACAGAAGCAAACAACCGATTGGAAGAAGACGCCTTGAAAAAATCGCTACTTGCCCCATCTCATTTTTTCATTTTTTTTTCAAAAACTGTTTGTTCCACGTACACATCATGATGATTTTTAGTTCTGTTTTCGTTCTCTCTATAGTGGTCGATAATGAATAAAAATACCATGGCCCAATCTTTTTACAGAAATTATTTTTAAAGTAATTACTTCATCTTCATTTTTTATCCCTAAACCCTCTGCCATCGTCGGTGTATCTTTGCCTCCAATGATACATGGTCCAATGTAGACGAATAACTCATCAACCAGTTTCTGTTTCAAAAAATTCCAGATTATGGTGCCACCGCCTTCTACAAGCAGTTTTTTTACACCACGTTTAGACAGTAACTCAAGAACGCTTTTGAGATCAAGATATCCGTCATTATCGACATTACAACCTGCAATCTCAATGTGACTTCTGTCGAACTGTTTTTCCGTTCCCTTTGCAACAATAATCAAGGTTTTTGCAGTAGTGTTTAAAACCTGAGCAGAAACCGGTGTTCTGTTACGACTATCAAGAACAACTCGTAATGGTTGCCTTGGGTTTTTTACATAAGTTTCCTTAACAGTTAGTTTCGGATCATCAGATAGAACTGTTTCAATTCCGATCAGAACCGCATCGCAGTCGTTGCGAAGTTCGTACATGCGCTTGATGTCTTCGTCGCAGGATATCCGCAGTTGTTTCCTCGAGGGTAACGCGATTTTTCCATCAGCAGACATCGCACAATTCACAATGACATAGGGTTTTTTCATCATCGCTCACTTTGGGTACAAGGGACAGTCCGTCTTTTTTTCAGGGCAAATCTGTTTGGTTTTACATTGGGGACCTGCATGCGCAAAAATCGTGGGAGCCACTTTTTTTACTTCAGCGAGCATTTTTTGTGCGAGTTCTCGGATTTCCCATTGCGCGTGTTGACAGCATCGCAACTCAAAAAAGTTGAGGAGCGAACGTGCATTCATCGTAACTAGGATATTGGTACAAGTTGCATTTGGTAACACGTATCTTGCATCTTCTGCAGGGATTTTCATCTCAAGGAGCTTGTTGTATTCACCCCAGATATGAGTCATTGTTTGCTCATACGTTTTTTTCATTTCTTTGTTTTTTGCAATCGTTGGTGGAATCACATACGAAGGTTTCTTAAGATTTACATACCGTTGGCTCTGCTGAGAATAACTTGCGATCCGATGACGAACAAGCTGATGGGTAAGGGATCTGCTTACATCACTTATTGCAAAAGTAAAATTTGTGTGTTCAACAACGCTAAAATGCCCAAGCTTCATGACCTCTTTGAGGATCGTCTGTAGCTCTTTTTCTGATGCGTGTTTGAGTTCCTCTGGTTTTGCGTTGCTATGGGTAAGTTTTGCTGCCATCGCAGGAATTTTTTCAGGATTTGGTGTATAACCAATGAGTTTCACATTCATTTGTACGTCCCCGTACATGAGAATCATTAGGGTCTTTAATAGTTTTGATGAAACAACATCTCTAGTCTGTTGAATAAAAAGAGAAAAAAAGTGTTGTTTCTTGAATGAATACTTGTTTAGATGGCTGGATATCCACCGATCAGAAGGCTTGGATCTCCGAGTAGCGCCCATTGTTGAACGGTTTTTGCATCAATCGCCGAATCATTCGCCGCAGGTGTGCTCCAATTAATAGGATATACGTTGAGATAATCTGTGATTGCGTTTTTCCAAACGTTACCAAGGATATGTGTGCCATTGGTCCCATATTCATAGAAAAACGTTGGCTCAAGAAAGTCACCGGCACCGCTAAACGATTTTTTATCCTCCTTTGACATCCCAAGACCTGTACATCCAAGGGTAGCAATTGAACCACCGCCGATCTTTTTTGTTAGTGCCCACCCCCAGCATACAGGAATCCAGGTGTAATAATACCATGGGTCCTGTAATATTTTTAACGGATGCACATCCAACTCGAGATTGTGACACCCACCAACCACACACACAGGGTACATATCTTTGTTTTTCAACTGAGACATCGACACAACATTTAGCCCCTCCACCCATGAGGTATTATTTGGTGGATGGGTGCTCCATTTGAATGGGTTTGCATGTCCTTCAAAATATAAAAATCCACACCCATTATTTACTGCGTTTGCTACATCTTTTGTTCCGGTAAGTGAACCAGTAGATGTCCAGAGTTTTACTGGTGTGAAACCAGTCATGTTGTCAAGGCCGTGTTGCGTGTTTTGTTCTCCTTCGTATCCTGTCCAATTAGGGTTTTCAGATTGAGGGTAGGTATCTCCTGCAACAACAACCATTGTATTAAACCAGCTTTTCCCATAGGTTGTTGTTTCGTACGTGATGATTTTTTGGACCATGGTTTGAACCTCTTTTGTGTTTCTGCAGGCGAGACGTCCCACTGCGACATCAGGGTATAAATCAATGTTTGCATCCTCTGCGTGATCAATGAACCATTCACCGTAGACGCCGTTTCCATTAGTGTCCCAACTGGAGAAATTCCCGTTTTGATCATAGATATCTGCATAGTAGAGTTCAGAGATAAACCGTGGTTCTGGGTATCCTGAGTTGTTGTCCGCATTGTAGCAGTAGCGGATTGGCATAAGACGAAAATCTCCGACGAGCATCACATATTGTACACCCCAGGTTTCCATTGCGTATTTAATGTAGTATTTGATTTTCTCTGCGGAATCTCGACCCTGTTGGCCCATCTGTGTATATAATTGGTTCAACGTGACTAACTGTGTCGAAATCCCCATTTTGTTCTTATGTGTGACCAGTGGTTGTAACGCTGAGGCAAACGTTTGCGGGGTGATGATGAGAAGGTTGTACAACGTATTTTCAGTGGATTGTTCCTTTATGTTTAGTGAAGATACAATTGGTAATAGATCAGTTCTCTGTGTTGCAGAAATTGGTGGTGTTATGGAAGTTTCTAGTAAGAATCCAATAATAAGAAAAACTAGTATTGTTTTCCAATGATTTCCGGCCATGCCAATCAAACCATTTAACAAATATATTATAGAGTTAATAAATGTATGGGGCCAAACTGAATTATTTTTGTTCTAAAACCTAAAATCAACAGTAAGTTTTTAAGAAACAAATTGATTCCACTAAACAACAGATAAAAATAAGGAGAGTATCATGAAAGCGTTTCTTATCACAGCCATCGTCTGTTTCCTTCTTTATCTCCTGCTCACAACAGGGAGCGGAACAACTGTTCTTGGTCTTTGGAGTTACGAAGAACTCATTCTTGGACTCGTTCTTTCCCTTATCACCGCAGTAATCGCACGGAAAATTTTTGTGAAAAACAATTACCGAATGCTGAATCCACTTCGATGGATTCTTTTCATTGCATATTGTATCGGGCCGTTTTTTATTGCTCTTGCAAAAGCAAATCTTGATGTTGCCTATCGTGTGATCACTGGTAAAATAAACCCAGGGATCGTGAAAATCTCACCGAATTTAAAAACAGATTTTGGGATAACCTTGCTTGCGAACTCAATCACGCTCACACCTGGGACGCTCAGCGTCGATATCGATGAGGAGACAAACGATTTGTATATTCACTGGATAAACGTGGATACAGAAGCATTGCAGAAAAAACCTGTTGATTGCAAATATATTTGTGGGAATTTTCCTAAGTGGGTGCGGAGGATCGCAGAATGATCGAGCCGCTAACAGGGTATTTAATTGTTTTTATTATGCTTTTGATCTGCATCGCACTCGCGCTTATTCGAGTGATCAAAGGACCTACCGCACCAGATCGGGCTGTTGGTGTCGACACGATCAACACGATTGTGGTTGCTTCAATGATCGTCTTTGGTGCAGCGTTCCAAGAAGTCATCTACATTGATGTTGCTATTGTCTACGCACTGCTTTCATTTATTTCTACGTTGTTCATCGCAAAATATCTACAGGGAGGAAAATTCTAACATGATCCTCGACATCATCATCTACGTGTTCTTCGGCATCGGGATATTTTTTAACCTCTTGGCAGGAGTTGGCCTCTTGCGGTTCCCGGATGTGTACACAAGGCTTCATGCTGGAACGAAATGTACAACTTTTGGGTCGATATTTATTTGTGGTGCTGTGATCATCAACGGCCTCCACATCTGGTATACGGGAAACACTGATGGGTCTGTGCTTGCCATTCACTCGTTTTTAGCATTGGTTGCAATTCTTTTGACAAACCCAGTGGGTGCTCATGCAATCGCACGTGCTGCTCATCATAGCGGGGTAAAACCTGCGTATGCCGTTGTCGATGAACTCAATGATAAACAAAAAAAGAAAAAACCTGAAGAAAAAATGGAGGATACCTGATGCTGTTTGATATCCTCAATATCGTTCTTCTTATCGTAATTGTCGCGTCATCACTAATTGCTGTGTTGTTGAAAGATTTGCTTGCTTGCGCAATCGCTATAGCTGCGATGAGTTTGCTTTTGTCTCTTGAGTTTTTTGTTCTTCAGGCCCCTGATGTCGCGATCGCAGAAGCAGGAGTAGGCGCATGTCTTTCCACTGCGATTCTGATTATTGCGATTAAAGCTACGAAACGCATGGAGGATGAATAATTATGGAGAAACGAGAGATGGTTGCAGTGGTGTTTCTCGTTATTCTCGCCATGTTTTTGGTGTATAGTGTTCTTGTGATTCATCCGTTTGGTGCCCCGAATGCAACCGTGATGGATGATTATATGATTAATCATACTCAGAATGAAACCGCTACGAATAATGCTGTGACCTCTACTGTATTTGATTATCGAGGCTTTGATACTCTCGGTGAGGCGACGATTTTATTTACTGCAGTCGCCGGTGTTCTCATGATCTTTCGGAGGCAGACACCATGAATGAGATGTCAAAGATCGTGAAAACCATTGCAAACATCCTCTTTCCATTTACCACGATTTTTGGGTTGTATGTGATTGCGCATGGGCATCTTACGCCTGGTGGTGGATTTCAGGGTGGTGCAATTGTTGCATCCGGATGCATCTTGATTTTGGTTGCATATGGATCAGAATGGCTGATGAAAAAGGTAAATGACCATCATCTTTCGATTCTGGAAAGCCTTGGTGCCCTCGGTTTTATTCTTGTGGCATTCCTTGGTTTGGGGTTTGGTTCTGTGTTTTTCAACAATTTTCTTGCGGGATCGCATAGTCTCTTTGGGACATTGCCTGCCGTTGGTTCACGAACTGCTGATATCAACACTGGTGGAGTTTTACCATTGATGAACTTCGCAGTTGGGTTGAAGGTGATTGCAGGGTTGTTCGCTGTTGTATTTATCATGGCGTATGCCAGTACAAAAATGGGGAGGAAAACACGATGAATCTTAACATTGCGTTTCTTGCAGTAGTCGCCATGATCATGATCGGGTTAGCAACTGTTTTGTTCAAAAGAAATCTGATTAAGATCGTGATCGGGATTTCCATCATTGAAAGCGGGGTGAATCTGTTTCTTATCACACTTGGATATCGTGACAATGGTGTTGCACCGATCTTCACAAGTTTGCCCGCGGGAACATCATATCCTGAAGGTATGGTTCTTCCTGTTCCGCAAGCATTGACTCTCACTAGTATTGTGATTGGTGTTGCAGTTCTTGCGTTGATGTTATCGTTGGTTATTCATATTTATAAACACTATAAGACACTGGATGTGCGTAAGATGAGGAGGCTGAAAGAATGATTTTTTTTGATTTTCTCATCACGCAATCGCCGATGCTCGTTGTTGCGGTTCCGTTGTTAGGTGCGTTTCTCACCCCGTTGATGAAGCGACTCGGGGAAAAAATACGAAACACGTTTGTTCTTTTTATCCTGGGGTTAACCGGTTTTTTTATTATTATTCTTGCATCTGATGTCCTTAATCATGGTCCACGGTTGTACGTATTCGGCGCCACTAATCTTTCGCTTCCCGTTGTTCGTATTCTCTTTGAAGTAGATGCAATGAGTGTGTTCATGGCGACAATCAGTATCATCCTTGCCATCGTAACAGTGATGTATTCGTGGTCCTCAATGAAGGAAAACGATGGCCTTGAAAAATATTACACACTCGTGCTTTTGTTGGTTGCAAGTATGCTAGGGATGGAACTCACAGGGGATTTGTTTAATTTTTTTGTGTTCCTTGAGATTTCTTGTATTTCTTCGTGTGCCTTGATTGCGTTCTGGGTGTTTAAAGGTGAAGCGGTTGAGGCAGCATTCAAATATATCGTGGTGAGCTCAATAGGAGCATTATTTGTGTTATTCGCAATTGCATTGTTGTATGGGCAGTATGATGCGTTGAACATTGCAGTCCTTGCCCATGCCTTGCAGTATACGTTTCTTGATAAAATCGCGCTCGTCCTCTTTGTTGTTGTGTTAGGGATGAAGGCAGGTCTAGTGCCGATGCACATGTGGCTTCCTGATTCATATGGTCAGGCGCCAACACCTGTAACAATTGTTCTGATTGGTGCAACCCTTGCAAGCCTGTATGGTGTAATACGTGTGTGTTTCACGTTGTATGGGTCTGTGTTTTCCTCAGTTGCCCTAGCAGCATCGCAGATGGTTGGTTGGATCGTTATCGTGCTTGCGGTTATTACGATTCTTGTCGGGGTTCTGATGGCGTTACTTCAAACAGATTTCAAACGACTGATCGCCTACGCAGCAGTTGCAGAAATAGGGTATATTATTCTTGGTGTCGCAACCGGTCTAATTGCTCAAGGAACAACCTATGGCGTGACTGCACTTGAAGGAGGGATTTTTCATATTTTCAACGATGCACTTGATATCAGTCTATTGTTTCTTGTTGCTGGTGCAGTGTACTATTCCACAAAGGAGCATTCAATGAATGAATTGGGTGGTCTTGCCCGAAACATGAAGTATACAACCGTTTTTTTTATAATTGGTTTTCTTGCGGTCGCAGGTATGCCGCCGATGAATAGCTTTGCATCAAAACTACTTATTTACGAGTCAACGTATCAGTTGAACCCTATCCTCGGCATTATCGCTATTCTTGGAAGTATCCTTCTTCTCGCTGTGTTTGTAAAAGTGTTGTATGCAGTATTTTTAGGACCCATGCTTCCGAAACATATGAATGTAAAAGAGGTGCCGAAAAGCATGCTTGTTGCGATGGGTTTCATTGCAGTATTAATCATTTGTTTTGGGTTGTTTCCCAATTTAATCCTTGATACACTGGTAAAACCTGCGGTATCTGCGTTGACACAGTATGATGTCTATATTAATCAGGTGATTAGTTCGTTTTCTGGGGGTGTATAAACAGTGTTTACGGTTGAAACCGGCAGTGGTTTTTGGAACCCAATCATCTGGGTTAGTATCATAGTGATCGTGTTTCTGATCATGTATATTTTTCGAAGCAGGGGAAAAATAGATTATAAAAAAGAGACAAATCAAACGAAAAGTTTTCTCTCAGGAAACGAGGAAGACGCACAAAATAATCAGATCAAAGCAAGTAACATGTATTGGGGGTTTACGGAAAACCTTCGGGGCATCTACAGTGTTCTGCGAAGACTACATTCTGGAGACGCAAGTGACTATGTGCTCTGGTTTGTTGTTATTCTTGTGGTTTTTTTTATCATCGTGGGGGTAATCGTCTGAATCTTCAACTGATTTCTGAGTTTGCATTATTCCGGATTTTGTTGGGAACGTTTGCTCTCTGTATATTTGGCATTGTGTTTGCGTTATTGTATAAGGGTGTTGACCGGAAGATTTCTGCGCGGATGCAGGGTCGTATCGGTCCGCCGTTCAGACAGCCGTTTCGCGATATCAGGAAATTGTTTGCAAAAGAAAACATTGTTCCACAGCATGCAATCCCCTGGTTGTTTCATCTTGCGCCACTCATCGGACTTGTGGGAGCACTTTCAATTCTTTTGTACCTTCCGATCTGTGGTTTCGAACCTGTGATTTCTTGGGGTGGGGATCTTATTTTGATTCTTTATCTTCTGCTTATTCCTTCGCTTGCAATGGTTATCGGTGGGTTCTCATCTGGTTCACCATATGCGATTATTGGTGCTCAGCGGGAGATGGCAACCATGATTGCCTATGAGTTTCCTCTTGCAGTCATACTCATGAGTTTTGCATGGAGGTTTATGCAGCTTGGCGCATTGAACGCCTTTAGTATTTCTACGGTTGTTTCAAATCCGGTGTGGAATTCTGCTGGTCCTTTTGGGTTCATAGGATTTATCATTCTGCTTCTCGTACTCGTTATAGTGACTCCAGCGCAGCTTTCGAAAATACCTTTTGATTCGCCTGAAGCTGAAACTGAAATCGCAGGTGGTTTACTCGTGGAATATTCCGGGAGGAATCTTGCGATGTTTTATCTTACGGATGGAGTGAAAACCGTGGTGATGAGTTCGCTTGTTGTCGCCTTGTTTTTCCCATATAATCTTTCAGTGGTTGTTGGTGCAAATGGATACGTAGGATATGTCGTCGACATTGTATTTTATCTTGTGAAAATCCTACTTGTGATTCTGTTTTCGGTTACGTTGACCAGGGTTGCAATCGCACGTCTGAAAATCGACCAAATTATCTATACGTACTGGGTTTCGCTTACGCTTCTGGGTCTGGTCGGGTTGATTTGTATAATGTGGGATGGATGGTCGATGACGCAGTTTGGTTTAAAAACAGTTGTGCAGATGCTGGGACTCATCTAGAAACCAAATTAAATGTTCCATAACTCTCTTAAATCACATCTCGTTTTACGGAAACGGTTTTGTATGAAAATGAATTCTGAACGAAAACAAAACGATCACATCACGGTTTTTTTCTTTTTTTTAATTCCAACTATTATGCTTATCATAGGATACGTTTTTAATCCATATCCTGCGTCTTTACTTTCTCAGCAGATAAGTTATATTCCGTTGTTTTTTGGGTTGATTCTTCTCGGAATTGGGTTTTTCGTTAAAAAAAACCTGGCGATGGGCAGAAAAATCAAGATGTTCGGCTGGGGGGTTTTTGCATTCTTTTGGGCGCTTCAACCAATGCAGTTGTACGGTCCAAGTAAGGATCTGTTTAACGGGGTTGTTTGTGGTATCGGCGTGTATTTTTTAATATATATGGGGTATCAGGAATGGTTGTCATTGAAACGTAATGAGGACATATCTTGTTTGAACTGGATCGCAGGGGGAACGTTTCTTGCTGGGATAATCTATTTCACTATAGACACAGGGATCATCCCTGAATTGAAAAACTGGTTGATCGAAATGGTAGCAGTGCAGAGTAACGCTGTGCTTCAGCTTTTTGGATTGCACACACACCAAGATGGGCCTAGCATTGTCTACAAAAATGCACCGGTTACGATTATATTTGCGTGTACTGCAATTCAATCTATGGTGTTGTTTGTAGGAATGAATGCTGCTGTTCACAAGGCAACAATAAAAAAAAGGGTTCTTGCAATAGCTGGAACTGTTATCCCTGTTTATCTGCTTAACTTGCTGCGGAATGCAGGCGTTATATTTCTTGTGGGTGAACAGATTACGTCGTTTGAACTTGCGCATAATGTGATTTTTAAGCTATTGTCGCTTGTCGCACTTATTATTTTGTTGTTCATTAACTTCAAAATTGTTCCAGAGCTTT
>CAIYYQ010000339.1 GCA_903930505.1 Methanobacteriota archaeon | reverse complement strand
GGAGAATGAGCATCTCCGAACACCGTATCAAGCATTCCTTGACAAGACAAGGAAAAAGCAGAAAAAAGAGTGTTGACATGACCTTATTTAAAAATCAGGAGAAACATAATTCAGGAAACTACATTCTTTTTTTTGATGATTGATGGAGAGCAGAGGTGATTTGATGCTCTTCTTTTTCTCGGTTGCCAAAGGAATTTGTTATTTGGATGTAACACCCATTTTTAGCTGCGAACTTTTTTTTTAGGCGAAATGAAGAGCTTTATGAGGAATTTTCTAGTCGAATCAGTACTTCCGCAACTATTACCCCTCAAACACTTAATCATTGTGCGTAGATCCGTTTTAGCAGAAATTTTATCGGAAACCAAGAGATTAGTTATGAAAATATGTTGATTTTCAGGTGAAAAACACGTTTTTTGATAAAGCATCCGCTAATCATGGTGCCAAAATCAGCGGTTTTTTCTCCAGATTCTTCCAAAGGAACATTGGAAATTATCTGGTTCACTTTTAATGAGCGCATTAGGATGTAGAGTGATGTTTTCCATCGTCGTACATAGAATTTCTCCCCCAAAATACATCGGAGGATAATCCAAAAATTATAGAGAAGTACTGCAACAAGAAAAAGGAACAATCGGAACGTAGAGGATTTCAAAGTGGTTTCTGCGAGAAACTCATGTTTCTCAATTCTGTATGAAGTTTCTATCCCCCAACGTTTTCGATATATCTCTGCAAAGATCCCCCGTGTCTGGTTTGTCACTGGAAGATTGGTACCGAACACATGGTATCGTTTCCAGATTTGTTTTTCTTTGCATTTTTGGTCAAGCATAAAAAACATGGTGAACACTCCAATCACTGTTTTCCCCTGTTTAAACCAGTAGGTGGTAACAAAATGTTTGTTTGTATGAGCTTCTTTAATCATCTTTTTCACCAGCTTGTTCTTTGGAACCGGAAGGAGGAATTTCACCTGATGTTTCTCCAAAACTTTGATGACCGCTTTACTGAAAAAACCACGGTCCAGCAACACCAGATTGATCCTTACATTCTCCTCTGCATACGTCAGAAGAGCATCAACAAGCTTTGCCTTATCAGACAACGGTTTCACAGGTAGCGACAGGAGTGCAATCTTTGCGTCACCGATCACGATATGCACGGTCATATACCGAAAGCAATAGGAGGTGCCACGTTGATGTTTTGTCCCAACAACACCCCGGTCGTTTTTATCACCGTAGTAGAGCTTATCAGTGCAGTCAATCGCAACAGTTACCTTGGAAAACAAAAAACGCATCTTCCGAAGAATATGATATATCCTTTGTTGGGCATGTTTGAAATCTTCTATGATCTCCTTTTCTGATTTTTGTTGTACTCTTCGTTGTACAACATCAGGAGAACATACTTCATCTTCAGAAAGACTCAGGAGTTCTTCTGCTGAGCCTTCAACAGAGAGATTTCTAAGCGAGGCATAAAGGACCACCGTCAGGATCTCTTGTACGTGGAATAACACATTCTTCCCCATTACGAAAGAGAGCGCACCATTCAAGGTGGACAAGGCAAGTTTATTTATCCGATAAAGTATCTTTTTGTTGTTCCCACGTCCTTTGTTCATAGAGTGCATCCCCATTCATGGATACGAGGACGTGGGAATAAAAAATTATCCTATTTTACTTGCGGGGGTACTG
>CAIYYQ010000338.1 GCA_903930505.1 Methanobacteriota archaeon | reverse complement strand
GCAAATTCTCACTTTATGGTTTTTCCCTTAACAACCTTAATTTCTTTAGTTGTCTTTACTCCTTTATCCTGAAAATTCATTTGTGATATTAAATAATACCCCTGTTCAGTTCCTTTAGATTTCATATGTTTGCCACAGGTTGGGCACACCGGGTTTTCTGTTTTCACCAATAATGGAGTGAGTTGCTTGACCGCGAGTTTTTCCAAGTTGATTGTGAGCGGGTGTTCACGGACGCCACCGTATACTTCAATGAGGTCGCCACCATGTAATCCTCGAACAATATTTCGGAATTCTTTAGTCGGCTCATAGGCAGCACAGGATATCTTTCCAGTTGGATCTGTTATGGTGAACAGAACGTGTCCCCCTTGAATCGTGAACGGATCCTCGACGACAGATCCTTCGGTGATGACTGATTCAAAAGGCTGGATTTGTGCGATTTGTTTTTTTTGCAGATGATTGTCGGTTCCTTGGTTCGTTTCAAACACAAGCCCGCTGTCCATTGGTTCAGATTTCACCTGTTTTGATGCGATGATAAGTTCTTCTACATCATTGCCTCGGATTCCATAGAGAATGGGACAGGGTGAGTTCGGAACGATCCGGTTATGATGGTTCCTAGCATCGTAGTTGTCAAACGTGCTTGGGCAGTCTGCATCCATCTGTTGCACAGATTTTAGATCGATTTTTCGCTTCGTGCCCCAACGCTTTTGAGGTCGATACGTAATGAGTTCGAAGGTTCTATCAAGCGGCTCCCAAGAGATCGCTGCGGTCGCACCAATCAGTCCTCGACCATTCTTGTATCCTTCGAATATCGCCTGTTGGTTGCATAGTATAACCTGTACTTCATCAAGAGTGACAATCTTGGTGACGGCTTTCTGATACAAATCCACATCTGGTTTTTTTAAAAGCAGGACATATCCTGGATTTGTGTTCTCATCGTCAATGCGCGCTTGTGTGTCAACAGTTTCTTTCACGATAGTAGCGAGGTGTTTCTGTTCGTTTTCGTCAAGTTCTTTGGTGAAGGTAAGTGAGCAGAATACGTCCTGGCGATCGATTTCCCCGATTTTTCGTTTGATTTTCCCACCTAGTTTTCCAACACGGAGGCACAAGGCTCCGTTTCCCCGTGTCTTCCAGGGGATATTTGGGTTTAATCGGACAAGACGCGGGTAGCCTATAATCTCATATTTCTTTGTGATTTTTTGAATGATGGTTCGTGCCACATACGTGGTACACCCGCCTGTGGTTGAGTCCGTGTCGTCCACGCCTATCCAGATGGTTTTTCACCAAAAACGTTATTAGATAGGTGGTACTTTAAGTTACATTACCTATGGATAGAACAAAACTCCTTACAAACATCAGAGAATTTTTGGGGAGCGCGGGTTTTTCTGTCTCAGACCTGTATGCGATACGTCTCCCAGGTTTTGACCTAGTGGCAAGACGAGATGAAACCCTCCTCATCATGAAAGTTCTTTCGAACATTGATGGGTTGTCTGAGAATGTGGGAAATGAGCTGCGCGCTCTTGCATGTCTGCTGAAGGCGACCCCGTTGCTCATTGGGGAGAAGAACGGCGTAAGCACTCTTGAGGATGACGTGGTGT
>CAIYYQ010000337.1 GCA_903930505.1 Methanobacteriota archaeon | reverse complement strand
ATTTTATTTTGTCTTCATTATTATTCTTCTAATATTCAAAAAATCTTCTTGCATGTCGATGCTATACTTCGTATATATCTGCTAGGAATACGCCTTCTTTTCAATACTTGCAAATCGAGATATTTATTCGAGATTCTGCATCACTATATCCCTCAGGGAGAAAAGATTTTAATGGTTGGAGTATCTGGAAGAAATCATTTGGTGATAAATTGGTTAATTTTTCAAATCCAGATACTCCTTCCAATTTTGGTGGTGGTTGAGAACGTAACCCATAAAAAGTTACACCACCACCCTTGTCATCATTTGATGACTCTGAAGATCCCCCTGCAAAGTTTTATTTTCGTCAGTTTTAAATATCATGAAAACAAGGGCTAATTAGAATCGGCCAATTAGCCCCCCTCTCTGAAGAAAAGATAAATATACAGAAAATATTAATATATGTTTTATATAATGCGACCATAATTATATTACTTAAACATTATCACTAAGAGGCGAATATAGTGTTATCAACGCTAGGATTAATCATCCAGAAAAAACCATGGCTTGTCGTTACGCTAATCATCCTAGTAACAATTGGTTTTTCAATCTTCATCCCTGGCCTTGAATTTGAAACAAATTTCGAAAATTTTACTCCAGATAATGAACTAGTTAAAGCAAACAATAGAATAGCTGACTATTTTGGCATGAGTCAACAGGTCTTGCTTCTCTTAGTAGAAAAACAGCAAGAAGATAGCACCATCACCCCACAAGCGTTGCGAGACCAGTACAAAATCCAAAAAGAAATTGAAAAACTTCCCGGGGTTAACAGTACCGTCTCAATTACTACCTTTGTAGACACTGTTTGTCAGATGGAATTTTACAAATCTTTAGAAAACTGCACAGATGAGGAGATCGAAATTGCATTAAACGATCTATTAAACGAGTCTACACAATTGGAAACAAACATTTTAAACACCGATGATCCAAATGAACCCGTAGATTACAATTTACATCCACGTATTTCAAAAGGAAAATCAGTTGATAGTACAGACATTAAAAATTACTACATATCAAAAGATAATGACACTATAACTTTTTCCATAGAGTTATATGACATTTCATATTTTAAATCAACAAATAAACCACCATTATCAAAAGTTAGTACCATGGAGTGGTACATAGAATTTGAAAACTTGTTAACCCCTCCAGAATACAGTATGAAATATCAGATAGCTGCACGCATTCAACCAGCTAATTCTCTTTGGGAAATAGGAAACGGATTATCTGGAAACATAAAGCATATTATCCAAAGCATTAGAAATCACACATTATCCCCATCGTATAAAAACGACGTTTATCTATGGATTGAACCACCAGAGCAGGAAATGTTTTTCCCAATAGCTATTGACAAAGCAAACATTACATTTGATTTCAACAACAATAGAATAAACATCATTGTACCAAAAGATGAACTTGAAAAATTTGGAATAGCTCCCCACTACGGCTCTTTTGAATTACCAGCTAAACTTTCCAATTTCACTGCTGGCATGAGATATTATCAGACCCCACTGCTGAATCGACCTGGCGGACGTATTGTAATAAACACGAGTTATTTATTTGATCGTATTGAGCGACTCCAGCAGAGACCAATACTTGGTGCATTTGTCTCGCGGATGTTACAAAAGTACGACATTAATTTAGATGACTTTTCAGGTATGACTGAAATGCTCCCTGATACCTTTTCCTTGAAAGACATAGAACAAACATGGACCTATGCAGACAAAGCACCGGACACTGGTGTTTCAACCACCGTGTTTCCCATGATTCCGCAGTTATTCAACGATTTACGGGTGAATGCTCTCTCGTTCATTTCAAAAGATTATGAACAGACTAAAACTCCGAAGGCCAGCATCATTATCATTCAACTGGACGGCACAAGTAACGAAAGTATCAACAACAATATCATCAATAAAATCATAGAGTTTGACAATAAATTTGAATCAATCTCTGTACAAGTAACCGGAGAAAGTATCATTAGTGCCCAGATCGAAGAAGTGAGCATGGAATCAATGACTATCATTGGCCCCTCTATTTTTATCATGATTCTCTGCGTTCTGTTCCTCGCTTTCAGAAGACCATCCTATATGTTTCTACCAATCATAGTTTTTGCTTTTTCATGTATTTGGCTGTTTGGCACAATGGCCTTGCTAGGAATTTCTTTTAACATCATTTTTGTTGCATTGCTTCCCATAAATATCGGATTAGGGGTAGAATATGCAGTTAACCTTTTGTATAATTATAGAACGGAATTAAGAAAGGGGAGAACTGCAGCAGAAGCAATACGACTCTCAATTAAAGAAGTCGGAGCTGCTATTTTTCTCGCATGGTTCACGACAGCTATTGCGTTCCTTTCATTTCTTACAGCTAGTATCCCACCAATACAAACCTTTGGGGTCTTTGTAGCTCTTGGTATCACCTATACCTTCATTATCAGCATGACGTTCCTACCCGCACTGCGATATATTGTCGATAGAAAAAAGAAGAAAATAAAAGTAAAACAAAAGAAACAGATCTTTTCTGTACGAAACCCCATGGGACACCTTGCACAAATCCTTATTCGTCATGAGAAAAAAGTCTTTTTTGTGACAATTATCATTTGTATAATCATGGGTACAGGGATTTCGCAACTGAAAACAGAGTTTGACATGAATAAATTCATGCCACAAGATAACCCTGCGATCACCCTGGTTAACAAGATAAGCGAAGATTTTCCCTTTTCAAGTCAGGATCAAGAATACATTCTACTTGAGGGAAATGTTGCAACGGTACAGACATTACAAGGACTTGCGACTACTCACAAGAATATTGATGATGACCAGTATGTGACGCGAAAAACTGATGGCAGCGCAAAAACTGAAAGTATATATATCATCATCCAACAAGCAGTCGCCAATAATCAATCCCTAATTACTGCATATAATATCGATGAATCAACGAATCTGCCGAAATCTGACGAAGATGTACACGAGTTATATGATTATCTGTATGACAGCGCTGATTATGGGATGCAAGTACAGGGCATTCTCTACAAAGATCAAGACAAATATACGGCAACAATAATTAGCGTTTATACTGATGCTGGTTCAGGGGATCTCACAAAAGAATTGGAAGTACTAAATGAAGAACTAGATGAGGATCTTACTAGTTATGGGGATGTATCTGTTATTGTAACCGGGAACATGCTTATCACCTTAAACATCATTGAAAACATGATTGAAAGCCAAATTGTTTCTACTTTTGTGTGTTTTATTCTTGCAGCCATCATGTTGTCTTTCATCTATCGAAACCCGATACTAGGTCTGATTGCAATGATTCCAGTCACAGTCTCCATACTCTGGGTGCTTGGAACAATGTATTTTATTGGATATTCATTGAATATTTTGACAATTATGGTTACATGTATCACCATTGGTGTTGGTATCGACTATGCGTGCTATATCGTGGAGCGGTTCAGATTTACTGCTGATCAGACAGGGAATGTGACAACTGCTGTCTCTGAAACAATTTCTCGAACAGGGAGCGCCATATTTATTGCTGCCTTAAGTTCCATATTAGGTTTTGGTGTGCTTGCGTTAGCTCCCATTCCACCTGAACAACAGTTTGGAATCATCACCGCACTCACACTTATCTATGCGTTAATAACTTCTATTGTTGTCTTACCGCTCGTGCTTGCTCGATGGGCAAACTGGAGAAAAAAACGAAAAGGATATATCATACACCCCGGTCCGCCAAAACAACTCGACGGCATCATTCAAGATAAAGAATACAGCGGTGAACAGTAAAGTATCTATAGGGATGAATAATACCAGATTGGGGATTTAACATGCCACAAAAAAAGACAAAAAAAATTCTTATAACCGGTGCGGTAGGCCAGATTGGTTCAGAATTAACGATAGAACTACGAAAAAAATACGGCAATGACAACGTGATTGCAACAGGGAGAAAAACCCAGCCAAGCGACACGTTATTGAACTCAGGTCCCTTTGAATTTATTGACATCACCAAGAGGGAAACAGTAGAGAAAGTTGTCGATCAGTATGATATTGATACGATCTATAACATGTCCGCGATCCTTTCTGCAGTAGGAGAACAAAAACCGATGATCTGCTGGGATGTAAACATCAACGGGTTGTACAATATTTTAGAAATCGCTCGTGAAAAAGAGATGACTCGCGTCTTTGTTCCCAGTTCAATCGCAGCGTTTGGCCCGGAGACACCACGAGAAAATACTCCACAAGAAACCGTATTGAAACCAAAAACTATGTACGGTGTTACCAAAGT
>CAIYYQ010000336.1 GCA_903930505.1 Methanobacteriota archaeon | reverse complement strand
CTGAAACACATATGACAAAAATTGTTCCCATGGCAATGAATACACTGAAAGGAGGAAAATAGGTATGACCGCAGATAAAAAAGATTATTTATTATTCACAAAAGACACGCAATCTTTCATCTATAACATGCAGACCAACGCTGTGCAGCGTATGCTTGATTTCGATTATGTTGCTGGAAGAAAAACACCGTCAGTTGCTGCTGTGGTGAACCCTACGGGATCAGATGGGTTTCAGAAGTTTTTCTTCGGACCAAAAGAAATTCTTGTCCCAGTATACAAACAATTGAAAACAGCTGCAGTGAAACATCCAAACGTTGACGTGATGATTAATTTTGCTTCGTTTCGATCCGCTGCATCATCTACTGAGGAAGCGTTTGCGTTATCACAGATAAGAACTGTTGTGATTATTGCTGAAGGGGTTCCTGAACGCAGAATGAAAGAACTCACCGTAAAAGCAAGGAAACTCGGGAAAATCATTATTGGTCCTGCAACTGTCGGTGGGATTGTTGCTGGTGCCTTCAAGATAGGAAACACTGGTGGGACCATTGAAAATATTATGGAATCCAAACTCCACAGACCAGGTTCAGTTGGTTTTGTTTCAAAATCAGGTGGGCTGAGCAACGAAGCATATAATATTGTTGCACGAAGCACCGATGGCATCTACGAGGGTATTGCTATTGGTGGTGATCGTTACCCAGGTTCCAATCTTCTTGACCATCTGTTGCGTTTTGAGAAAAACCCGGAGATAAAGATGCTTGTTTGTCTTGGTGAAGTCGGAGGAACCGATGAATATACGATTGTTGAGGCATTGAAGAAAAAACAACTCAAAAAACCACTGGTTATGTGGGTGACTGGTACCTGCTCAAAAGCATTCAAAACAGAGGTGCAGTTTGGCCATGCTGGTGCGAAAGCAGGATCTGACACAGAGACTGCTGATGCAAAGAACGCGGCATTGAAAGCTGCTGGTGCAGTTGTTCCAAACTCCTTTGATGACTATGATGAAAAAATCCGTATGGTCTATAATGATCTTGTGAAAAAGAAGATTATTGTACCAAAAAAAGAACCTGAACCAGTGAAAGTTCCGATGGATTATGCTACTGCGATGAAAACAAAGGCTGTACGAAAACCTGCGAATTTTATCTGTACAATATCAGATGATCGCGGCGAGGAACTTTTGTATGGAAACATGCCGATTTCTAAAGTGTTTGAAAAAGATATCGGTATTGGCGGCGTGCTGAGTATTCTGTGGTTTAAAAAACTCTTGCCATCCTACGCAACAAAGTTCATCGAGATGGCAATCATGGTCACCGCGGATCATGGGCCAGCTGTTTCTGGTGCGCATAACACGATTGTTGCGACACGCGCAGGAAAAGATCTGATTTCTTCTCTTGTATCTGGGATGCTTACGATCGGGCCGCGCTTTGGTGGTGCGATTGATGGTGCTGCTCAGATGTTTTCTGAGGCGTATGATGCTGGGAAAACACCGCAGCAGTTTGTCGATGACATGAAAATAAAAGGAGCGAACATCCAAGGAATCGGCCATCTGGTAAAATCGATCCACAACCCGGATATGCGTGTCACGATCATCAGTGGCTATGCGAAGAAACATTTCAAGAGCACGCCACTGCTTGATTATGCGCGGGAAGTCGAAAAAATCACGACATCAAAACGAGATAATCTGATTTTGAATGTGGATGGGTGCATCGGGATCTGTTTTGTTGATTTACTCAGATCAGAGTTGACGAAGCAAGAAGCAGATGAATATATCAAGATGGGTGCGTTGAATGGACTTTTTGTCCTTGGTAGAAGCATTGGACTGATTGGTCATTATTTGGATCAGAAGCGACTGAAACAAGGTTTGTATCGACATCCATGGGATGATATCGCATACATGCTGCCTGAAAAATAAAATGAAGAAAGCGCTTTACCTCTCCAATTTTTTCTCTTTTTTTTCTTTATTTTTGATATGTCTATACGAACAGAAAACAGTAAAACTAAAAAAAGAAAAAGAAGTGGAGAGAAGTATTTTTATTAAAGAAAATACATCTTCCAAATAACGTTACTTCTCAAGACAAATCTCAATGGAAGAAACGTT
>CAIYYQ010000335.1 GCA_903930505.1 Methanobacteriota archaeon | reverse complement strand
GTAAACCCCCAGTATTTACTTGCCCTTGTGTTAAACTTTTCATCATAACAAATCAAGGTGTCAAGAACCGGATATTGAATGGTTTCCTCCTGTGATGGTTTCGTAATTTTCAACCCGAGTTTCCCTCGCCACAGCATCAGAAGACCTAAAAGGCCGCTACGTTCACTACTACTGCCGTTAATCAAAGTGACACCACTAGGATTTAACGCGGGGTTTTCAAAAACAATCTCCGGGTAGAACACGTTTTTCGATATCCATACGGAAAGATCAGTGGGTGAACCGATGAACCTTCCTGGTTCCGCTTTTCCCACAAACATCCGATCCCAGGACAACCCGATTTCAAACTGATCCGCGACGGTAATAATCGTTTCAAGCCCTTCTTGATCAAATCCTTGGTCTTTTAAAAACTTATACACCCGCGTACCGGTAAGATACATTTCTGAAACAGTTGGAAGTTTCGAATGGCCATCCGGATGACGTCTCCAGAGTTCATTATGCCACACAACCGCAGAGGAAAGCTCCGGGTGATTGTCAATAAGAAATACAGGTGATCCATGTTGAGCAGCAATATATGCTGCAGGCCCAATGGATAACGCGTTTTCTGTTTTCCCAGCGACACCAAGTTCCGTGGAATACCAGTAACTCCAGGGCTCAATTGTGGAGAATACGACATCGTTTCTTCCTGTTAATTCCCGAATATATTGATAGGCATCATCATCGGTGGTGATTTCTTTAGAAATTGGAGCAATATTCGTAAGTCGTGCTTTTTCATTTGATGATATGTGTCCGCCGAGGTTCATGAGGATGATGTTTTTCACACCAAGTTTGTAGAGTGCATCGCTTGTGGAGGGAGAAATATCTGACGTGTTCATATAGAGAAGCGGTGCGTTCAACACAGAAGCAAGAACAGCACCCTCTGTTGCAGACGTAAGACTATCGCCTTCTACTTTGCTGATGTTTTGGTCCCAAGAATACGAAATCGTAAAATCAGTTGGCTCGGTAATATCATCTAATGCATAGACACAAATTGAATAGTGTTCCCCTGGTAAACATTCCCCAAGACGATCCACATGCATGTCTGCTTCTGTTTTTTGAGGCATCGCGATGTCTTCGCTGTCCGTAGGGGAACTGCTATTTGAGGACACCCCAGATTCACGTGTTGACAGAACTTCTTCACCGCCGGGTCCAATGAGCGAAAAACCAAGTGGCGTTGAGGCATCATCCCATGTTAACTTGAAGTTTGCATTTCGGCAACCAAACGGCGGTGTATCGGGAATAGAAATGGTTGTTCCCGGGTACATGTCCACGTCGACTTGGTAGGTGACCTTGCGCATGTTCTTTAAGATATCAAGAAAACTCCCATATCGACCGAAATAAAACGTGAGGAATTTATGATGTGCCTGTGGTTCAAGATTTAGATCAGTTGTTTGATCTTCTTGCACCGGAAGACTTGATGGGATATCAGAGGATTTTGTAGGAACATCAGTGATTGCGACACCCCATTTTCCACTCTTGTACACGTACACCGAAGTTTTATCTCGATCCATCCCACCTTGAGCGTTCCATGCATCCGTGATCCCGGTCATCATCCACTGACCGTTGTAATCGCAGTATATCTGCATGTCTCGATCCCCTGCAGGAATCGACATGTTGATGATTCCTTCAAACCCTGGAACCCCTGCATTAAAGTAAAAACAAGGATACCAGGATCGCACCTTTAGGAGTTTATATCCCTCAGGCACGGTGAACTCGTGATACATCGGGTATACTTCATTGGTTTTTGGTACCTCAAAATGCTGGGTTAAAACCCCGTCTTCTTTTGAAACCGATCCGGTGAGAGTTCCAGAGGTGTGATTTGTTGGTTTACTCGAAGCATCATTAATGACGGCAACCACTGCGTTGTCTGCATATGACCAGTCATGCAATGCAACGTTACTTGCGATATCTTCAGGAGTGGTACCTTGGAGTATCGTATAGTTTTTTGCGGTCCAGCTCGAATCCATGCTCTGCTTTGGAACATTAATCAACGTCATCTGATCAAGATATCCACCACAATATGACATCCAATCTTCCATAAAATAATCTATACCTTGTCGCGCGTTCAAGGTTCGTTCTTCATCGTTATCTGATGTATAGGTATCTTGATAAAATAAAAGCGGATTCGAATAGATTTGTTTTCCGTTTTTATCATAAAAAACAGAGGTGGGAACAGCAGCAAGATATGCATAATCATCAAGAGTGCTTTCTTGATCGAAATTCACAAAGGTTACTTTTTTTAATGGAATCATTGGTTTCCAGGAGACACCTCGGTCGAAACCTGAGGTTGCAGTAGTATCTGCGATTGTAGCAGGTATGATAGTACTAATCACCATGAGAAAAACTGCACTTATCGTCAAAAACCTACGATTTTTTTTTAGTTTATTCGCCATATTAAGCCCCAAATACGATTATCAACTGACACTATGAAATTTATATATTGTTGATCAACATATAAATGATTTTATTTTCCTATATGATATACTATCTTTTAATATTTTTATAATATATTGTGAGCCTTAAAAACTTTAGTTTTTTAGTAACATCCTTATGCGTAATATATCATATATGTTC
>CAIYYQ010000334.1 GCA_903930505.1 Methanobacteriota archaeon | reverse complement strand
GGGTAGCGGCAAGTCCACGTTGGTGAACGATATTTTGTATAAGGGATTGATGAAAAAACTGCATGATTCAAAGGAGATGCCTGGGAAGCATGAGTCGATTGATTCTGATTTGGAGATTGATAAAGTCATCATCATTGATCAAAGTCCGATAGGTCGGACTCCGCGGAGCAATCCTGCGACGTACACAAAAATTTTTGATGAGATCCGCAGCATGTTTGCTAAAACATCGGAGGCTAAACTGCGCGGGTATCAGGCGGGCAGATTTTCGTTTAATGTGCATGGCGGTCGTTGTGAAACCTGTCAGGGCGATGGTATGATTAAGATTGAGATGAATTTTCTGCCTGATATCTACATCGAATGTGAGGAATGTAAGGGGAAACGGTATAATCGGGAGACACTTGAGGTGTTGTACAAGGGCAAATCCATCGCTGACGTGCTGGGTATGAGTGTGGAAGATGCTTTGAAGTTGTTTGAGAATATTCCTTCGATTCACAAAAAACTAGAGACGCTTTCTCGCGTTGGTCTTGAGTATATTAAACTAGGTCAGAGTGCGACGACGCTGTCCGGTGGTGAAGCCCAGCGTATTAAGCTTACTAGGGAGCTTGCGAAGAAAAGCACAGGGAAAACCATGTATCTTCTTGATGAGCCGACGACCGGGCTACATTTTCATGATGTTGGTAAACTGATTGATGTGTTGAATGGTCTGGTGGATAAGGGCAATACGATTGTGGTGATTGAGCATAACATCGAGGTGGTGAAATCCGCTGATTATATCGTGGATCTTGGGCCTGATGGTGGTGATGCAGGTGGTAGGCTTGTCGCAGCTGGTACCCCTGAGGATGTCGCGCAAAATAAGAAGAGCTATACTGGTGAGATTCTTCAGCAGGTGCTGCCAAAGAGAAGGGTCGTATGATTGATCTGAGCATGATGCCGTCCAATCCCGGGTGTTATCTGTTTCGTGATATAAAAAAAAATATTATTTATGTGGGGAAAGCCAAGAACCTGAAAAAACGTGTTGGTAGTTATTTTCAGAAACAGCCGATGGATCCGAAAACAACCCAGCTGGTTTCGTGTATTGATGCGGTTGAGTATATCGCCACAGACAATGAGATCGAGGCGTTTATTCTTGAGAATACGTTGATTAAGAAGCATCAGCCGAAATACAATATTAATCTTAAGGATGCAAAAACCTATGCGTATATTTTGTTGACCGATGAACAGTTTCCGCGCCTTCTGATCGCCCGGAAAAAAACCGGTGAGGGGACATATTTTGGTCCGTTTGTCTCTGGTCTTGAACGTGACTACATTCTTGATGCGTTGAGGACGTCATTTATGTTGCGGACGTGTAATAAAATGCCCAAGCGGCCGTGTCTGCGGTATCATATTTCGCTGTGTGATGCACCTTGTGTCGGTTTTGTGTCGCAGACCGAATATAACGAAAAAATCCATAAGATAAAGATGGTGTTATCCGGTAAAACTAAGGAGTTACTCGGTAAACTGGATACTGAAATGAAGCAGTATGCGCTTGCTGAGGAGTTTGAGCAGGCGTTGCGTGTTCGTAAACAAAAAGAGGCGATCGAGTATTTGCATGAGCGGCAGAATATGGCTCGTCCGCAGCGCTATGACGAAGACGTGATCAATTTTCTCATCCATGATAACACTGTGTATTTGATGTTGTTTAATATTTATAAGGGGACGTTGACGAATAAAAACGAGTTTGTGTTTCCATATCAACCTGATTTTTTTGAGGAGTTCATCGTACAGTATTATTCTGAAAACCCTGTGCCAGTTGATCTAATTGTACCGTGTAGGTTTTCTGATGCATTGAAGGTTTTTCTCTCTGAGAAAAAACAAAAAAAGATGCATGTGACAGTGCCGCAGAAAGGACCTAAGAAGCAGCTGCTTGATCTGGTACTCAAAAACATTGAGCTAGCGTTTTTTGGTGATGCGGTGAAGGTAGAAGAACTGAAGAAAAAACTTAACCTGCAGGAGTCCCCTAGGGTGATTGAATGTTTTGATATTTCTCATATTTCAGGGACGTCGACGGTCGGTTCCATGGTGCAGTTTAGAAATGGAAAACCTGATAAAAGCAATTATCGTCGTTTTAAGATTCGGTCGGTGGACGGTGTTGATGACGTCGCGGGTGTCGCTGAGGTGGTGCGAAGGCGGTATACGCGTCTGCGGCAGGAGAACAGTCCGTTGCCTGATTTGATCGTAATAGATGGCGGACGCGGTCAGTTGAATAGTGCATTGCATGAGCTGCAAAAGCTTGGTCTGACTATCCCAGTGATTTCGCTAGCAAAACAGTTTGAGGAGATTTATATCCCCGGCAAACCATTGCCGGTTCGTCTTGATCGAAAGGATAAAGCGTTGTTGTTTCTTATGGAGATTCGCGATGAGGCGCATCGTTTCGCGATTCAATATAATCGTTTGTTGAGGAAGAAGAAATTGATACCATGAATGAGTTTAAGCTAAGTACGAATATGACGCCGAAAGGTTCTCAGCCTGAGGCGATACGACAGTTAGTTGATGGTTTACAGAAGAATTATCGGTATCAGACGCTTCTTGGAGTCACGGGATCTGGGAAAACTTTTTCCATGGCGCAGGTGATCAACAAGGTTCAACGACCTGCACTTGTCATCGCTCATAATAAGACGCTTGCTGCGCAGTTGTATAGTGAGTTTAAGGAGTTTTTTCCGGAGAATCATGTGGAGTATTTTGTCTCGTATTATGATTATTATCAGCCTGAGTCATACATCCCGCAGCGTGATCTGTACATTGAGAAGGATGCGGATGTGAACCCTAAGATTGAGCAGATGCGTCTTGCTGCGACCGCGTCGTTATTGTCGAGTCGTGATGTGATAGTGGTTGCTTCGGTCTCATGTATTTATAGCGTTGGGAACCCTCGTGATTATCTGGGTATGAGTTTTGAGGTACGCAAGGGAATGCAGCTTGTGCGCAATGACCTTCTTCACCGCCTTTTGGATATTCAGTATGAGCGCAATGATCTTGATCTTCAACCCGGGCGGTTTCGTGTGAAGGGTGATACGATTGATGTGATTCCTGGGTATTATCAGAATATTTTACGTGTTGAATTGTTTGGTGATCGTGTTGAGCAGGTTAAGGAGATTGATAAGATCACAGGTGAGACGCTGGATACGCTTGAGTATGTGTTTGTGTATCCTGCGAAGCATTTTGTGATTCCTGAGGAGAGTAAGAAACGTGCGATAAAATCGATTAAACGGGAGTTGGAGGAGCGGCTGCCTCAGCTGGGTATGTTGGAGGCGCATCGTCTGAAACAGCGGACGCTGTATGATCTGGAGATGATTGAGGAGACCGGTTCGTGTAAAGGTATTGAGAATTATTCTGCGCATTTTGATGGTCGGAAGGCTGGTGAGAAGCCGTATTGTCTGATTGATTATTTTCCGCAGGATTTTGTGATGTTTATTGATGAGAGTCATCGGACGGTTCCGCAGGTTCGAGGGATGGAACATGGTGATTTTACTCGCAAGAAGTCGTTGATTGATTATGGTTTTCGTCTGCCGAGTGCGTATGATAATCGGCCGTTGAAGTTTTTTGAGTTTGAGCAGTTTATGCGCTCAGTAGTATTTGTGTCTGCGACGCCTGCGGAGTATGAGCTGGGTAGGTCGCAGCAGGTTGCGGAGCAGATTATCCGTCCGACTGGTCTGGTTGATCCGCCGGTAGAGGTGCGGGGTACTAGTGGTCAGATCGATGATTTGATTGCTGAGATTCAGACGACGATCAAACGGAAGGATAGGGCGTTGGTGACGACGTTGACGAAGCGTCTTGCTGAGGAGCTTGCTGAGTATCTTGCTACAAAGAAGATCAAAACCCGTTATCTGCATTCTGAGATTGATACTCTTGAGCGTTCTGAGATTATTCGGGAGCTTCGTCTTGGCGTGTTTGATGTGCTTGTTGGGATTAATTTGTTACGTGAGG
>CAIYYQ010000333.1 GCA_903930505.1 Methanobacteriota archaeon | reverse complement strand
GGTTTGCGTTCGATGTAGGTTTTAACCTGCTTTGCAATCGGGAGGTGATATTGTTCCATATGGAACAGTAATGTTGTAATTTGTAATAAAACTTTGTAAAAACCAAGGAGACGTTATTGTTGGGGGAGAAGGTTTGGTATCCCGTCCTCAATAGGATAGGTTGCCTTGCATTTCTGACACCTGAATTTTCCTGTTAGAACCTCGCCGTGTTCCTCTTTTTCTATGGTAAGTGTTAAATCATTTTTACATGTCGGGCAACAAAGGATGTCGATTAATTCTTTTTTCATTTACAACACATTTCCTTTTGAATTTATTACTGGTCTCCTAGGTACATCAATCGTTTTTTCCCGGCATCAGAATCATACACAAATATCCAGTCTTCGTCGGTTGTTTTTCTGCCTTCTTCAACGTGTTGCATGTAGTTTTTCACCTGGGAGTCCATGAGATCTGCTTGATGAAGAACACATGCTTCGATTGTTTTGGGCATTTTCGGCGACCCCCATTCATATTTTCCATGATGACTGAGAATGAGGTGAATGAGTTGGTTTTCAAGTTCTTTTGGAAATTTTTTTCCTTTTGTTTTCAGTTCTTCTATTTTCTCCCGTATTAATCGATCGCCTATTACGATATGGCCGATGAAGTTTCCCTCCTCGGATTTATCGATTGATGCACCGTAGATGTATTCTTTGAGTTTGCCGACATCATGGAGTATTGCACCGGTGATGACAAGATCTTTGTTGATCCCTGGGTACATTTCACAGATGTTAAGGCAGAGTCGAATGACGCCTACGGTATGCTGTAGGTTTCCTCCTACGTAGTTATGATGATGGGACATTGCAGATGGAGAGTGAGTGAAATCAGTGACGAATTGTTTGTCATCAAAAAACGCAGCAAGCAGTTCTTTCAGATGTTCATTTGTAATCGTTTTCATCTCGTGTTTCAGATAGTCATAGAGTTCTTTAATCTGGGATTCTTCAAGTGATGGGATGAAATCAGTGACATCATATTCATTTTGGTTGCAGCGGCGGATTCCACCAGTGTTTTCGTTGATCGATATCTGTGGTTTATCTTCGTAGATTTCCACATACCCTGTGCGTAATTGAATAACATCTCCTGGGGAAAAACTTTCAAATAGGCGTTTCACGCGATCTTTGTTGTCTCCACCCCAGAATTTGACTCCGATCTCACCGGTTTTATCATTTGCGACAAACCCAAACCATGTGCCTTTTTTATACGATCTTGGAGGGTTTTTTATTTTCACTGCGAACAAATCATTGACAACATCTCCTTCTTTTAGGTTTTCAATATATTGTTCTTTTTTTCGTTTCCCAGTGTCGGTCTGTATCAAGGTTTGTTCCTCTTTCTTCTTTTCATGAGTGTATATATCTGTCATTAACAGTTCCTCCAAATTTTTTTCTTTGGTTTTTATCGTGTTTAGAGTATATACGTTTTTCCCTCTTGAACAAGAGTAACCTGTATCGGAAGTTTAGTGAATAATTCCGGGTGTTCGGTATGAACCGGGTACACATTTTTTGGGTTAATGGCACAGAGGAGCTCTCTGAGGTCAGGTCCACAGATATGCCCTGAGCAATGCGACTGTACAAAACGCAAATCGAAATGATTAAGCCAGTTCATCATCCGTTCATGGGAAACCTCCATTTCTTCGTTAAAAGGCTCTGACAATGAATGGATGTACACCCCATTTTTTGGTTTCAGATCAACAAGTGCGGTCAAATACCAGAAGTTCAACACCATAATGTAGTCGGTGGGGTGTTTCCTGATTTCTTCAGGGTGGATAATGTTTGGGTAATTGAGTCGATCTCTCATGAATTTCTCGGTGTAATCCTCATCGATATAGGTGCCAGTAAGTCGCTTTGGTTTTAAAAGCAGAATCTGTTCATCGGTGCTATCAGGTACCTTGAGTTTCTGATCTTTGTGGTATCGTTCCAGAAAACATGCATGTTTGAAGCTTATGACAAGTTTTTTTCCAAGATCTTGTGCGATTCGATAAAATGTCGTAAACCGATCGACATCCTTAAAGTTAAAATCAACTATCGAGAGATCATTGCATTTTGAGATTTCTTGTTTTGAATGCTGATACACATGCTGCTCTGATTCTTGTTTTTTCTCAGTATTTATCCTTGTTCCTTCAGTGATTAATGCAATGGGTTTTGTATCCTTTGCCAAAGCGAGAAAATCCATGGTCATATCTGATCGTAACCCATGCATCCGAAGATCTCCTGTGTACACAATGGTTCCTTCTGATGAATGGATCAAAAAACCGTATGCCCCAGGGACGCTATGATCCACATGAATTGGTTCTATTTCAAGTGAGTCTATGTGGAATTTATCGCCTGTTCTGAAGAGATGAAAGTGTCGCTTTATTGGTGGTGTCTTGTAGTCTTCTCGGTATACAGGTCGTTTTTTATAAGAAATGACTTCGTTTTCGATATCACGCTGGCTTTGTTCTTCGACAGCATCAAGGATATACTTGCAGGTTTCCCCGCAGTAAATAGGGATGTCTTTGTGAAGAAATGAGATGTAGTTTGCATGATCTGCATGGGCGTGGGAAAGAATT
>CAIYYQ010000332.1 GCA_903930505.1 Methanobacteriota archaeon | reverse complement strand
TGATGCGCTGAGAAATACGCCTAAACCAACGGGGACCAAAATCTCAGCACCTTTCTGCTGTTTTTTCAGGTTTTCAACAGTCATTTTTGCTTTGTAATAATCAGCAATCGCTGCTTGAATATATTGTGCCTGCATATCCATTGATGTTAACTGTTCTTTGTAGTATTCAATGAGTGACAAATTTCTTTGGACTTCTTCTTCAGTTGCCATATGTTTTTCCCTTCTTTTGTGTTGGTTTTTTCTACGCTCTAATAAGAGAAGCAGTATTAATGTATTTCTTTTGAAGGGGCTTTGTGTAAGAAGTAAGGAAAATCACTGACTTTCTACACAGATTAGTCATTTTATAATCAGAATAGTTTATATAAAATACGTACATATTTCAAGATGGAAAATGAGGTGGAGAAAAGATGGAAAATCCATATTACGTATATGTTTATATCGACCCAAGAAATAATGAAGAATTTTACTTTGGTAAAGGAAAAGGTTCACGAAAAAAACGTCATCTTTTTGAAGAAACTGACACCGAAAAAACAAAAAGAATAGCAGAAATAAAAAAGGAAGGATTGTCTCCAATCATAAGAGTGCTTGCTGCCAACCTTGCTGAAGAAGAGGCTTTGTTGATTGAAAAAACTCTTTTATGGAAACTCGGAAAATGGACTACAAACATCTCAAAAGGTCATTATTCTAACAAATTCCGCCCACATGATACACTTCACAAGGAATTATCAGGTTTTGATTATCAAAACGGTCTTTATTATTATAGTGTAGGTGAAAGTTCTCATAGAAATTGGGATGATTATCGTAAATATGGGTTCATATCTGCTGGTAACGGAAAAAAATATCGTGATGCTATGGATGGCTTTGAAGTCGATGATATTTTTGCTGCATATTTAAAAAAACATGGTTATGTTGGTATAGGAAGAATAAAGAGTAAGGCAGAAATGATTAAAAATGTGAAAATTAACGGCGTTCCTTTACTCGACCTTCCTTTGCATTGCAAGGAGATGAATCATCATTTAAACGATAAAGATTATTCTGAATATGTTTGTCTTGTCGAATGGGAAATAGTTGTACCGAGAGATGAAGCAAAGTTTAGAAAAAATTACAATCTGTATACCCCTACTCATATCAGAGCGTCTTTAGACAATCAACCTAAAACCATTAAATATTTAAAAGATGAATTTAAAATAGATTTGAGAGATTTAGTTCGGTAATTATTATGCAAAAATAATTATTCGTATAAAGAAGTAAAATATCAGAAAATAGATAGATTAATCTAACTATTTCTCATGTGGAAATCGGGTTCAATCCCTAATTCGTGCATTTCTTGGATGACCACGCAGATGTTATGGCAGATGATTTTACAAAGAACTTCGTTCACCTGTGCAGTCCAGGTTTTGCTTCTGACAAAATCCCCGAACTTAGATTTAATCATATGAACCGTGGTTTCAGCGTTGCTCCGTTTGTGATAATGTTCCATGAACTCATCGTTTTTCAGCATGAACAGATAATACATTTTTTTCCATACCGACCCGTTACCTCGTGCCTTCGAGTTTGATTTGAAAGGAATATATGGTGTTGCTCCGTGACCATCTATCAAATTGATATTACCCTGGCTCAGATACATTTTGTCACAGGTAACATCGTTCATGTCAAAATGCTCCGCAGTAATGTTCACCAATTCGGGAAGTTCAGGGCAGTCGTTATCAAATTCAGAAGTGATTTTAACACCTGTAATGATATTTGTTTTCACACCCGTTATGAAATGGCATTTCACCCATCTTCGTGAATTGATTTCTTTTCCGTATTTGAATGAGAACCATCGCTGAAAAACATTTGTTCCGTATCCTGTGCTGTCGATGGCAAAGTCTTTTTCCACAGTAGTCAATGGTAGGCTCGTGAGAATAACAAGTCGAACCAACAAAGGTGTGATGTCCTCTCGTTGCAGAAAATGACCTACAGAAGCGTAACAAGGAACGCAATTCACATATTCTTTTTCTTTGGCTATCTGCATGTCACCCATGAATCTCCGAAGGGAGAACGTGGTAAAGACTTTCATCACTGAGCCGTAGACCATATCCGTTATCGGCAAGGATGGTCTACCAAATTCATACACTGGTTGTTCGATATTGTCTGCAACGTCTTTCAGGAGTTTCATAAAGATGGGTTTCTGATGGGTTGTCGCTTCATCGTAGGCTTTCCAGTTCTGTTTGTAGGTCTTTCGTATGGTCTGGGTTATCGTTACCGTCCCATCATTATTTATTTGCCCTGTAACTATGAACTCAACTGCAAAGATGTGTTTGCATTTGCAATGTCGTGTTTCATGGTCTAAACAGGTGCATGTCGCTTCTGAGCCGTCATTCTTAACAAGGTAGTATCCACCACCTGTTTGGCTTGGGACTTTCCACCCGTCTTTTATCGGCATTATTCGTGATGTTTTTGCTATCAATAATCCTTTTTCTTTTCTTATGAGCAATTGCTCTTCGTTCAGCATTATCTTACACCAATTAATACTATGTTTTTCATTGCTTATATAGGTCATTTAGAGGTCACCGAAAGTATTAAAGAAAACCTTATAAAGGCATACATAATACCTTATTATGGCTTATGAGAACGCTTGAGATTGACGATGTCCAGGAAGTCCTCGAAAAAACAGTAACCAAAGATGGGAAGGTCGGAGGGCTTCTGAAATATGCTGGAAAGAATGTCCTGATAGTTATTGTCAGAGAGACTAAAAAGAAATGAAAAAGTCAATAAGAGATGCTGTGATATACATATTCGATGTGTTAGGGATAGGTTACGTTATGGGAGATGTCCAGTTTAATGAATCGGCATTGTCTTACACCAAAGATTTTGTCGACCTGGACATCCCCGTTCAATTAAATTTTTTAAAGAAAAAAATGAGTTTGATATAAGATGACTACTTTAGATAGATACCTCATCAACAAAGAAACAAAAAAGAAAAAAGAAAAAACAGATAATAAGTATTATATGGTATTAAAAGGAGAAAATGAAGGTTGGTTTGATATTTTAAATGGAAAATATAAGGGAAAAGCCAAACTAATTTATTTAGACCCACCATATAATACGAAGCGTTCACGGGGAGCACGAAAAGGGTATCTTGACACACGCTCTGATTGGGGTAAAATGATGCTGAACGTTCTCAACAAAGCATATGAATATCTTCATCAAGAAGGCTTTCTTGCGATTTCTATAAATCAAATGGAGTTATTTAATCTTAAAAATGTTCTTGATGATGTTTTTCAGGGAAATGGATTCGTTGGATTGTTTCCTATTAAAATTAGACATATAGACCGTCAACTTATGATTAATGCTACATACCATGATGTCTATGAATATTTATTGATATATAGAAAAAATAAATCCACTCGGTTTAATAGTAAATATAAACCTCCAAGACTCGAAAAATTTATTTATAAAATAAAAATCTTGGATGATGACCCTATAAAAAAAGAACTTGGCAGAAAAAGGGTTGAGATTTATGATAAAAACCAATATGAAATTATTAAAGATAAACCTTCAATGAATAATCTTAGAAGATATCTAATTGCTGGAAAAATAGCTACAGCGAATTGGTCTGGAGAAGTGTATGAAGCACATCTAAAAAATATAGGTGAAGACAAGTTAGTAAAGGTTTATGGTTTGGAAAAAAAAGGGTTAGGATATAGGTGGTTTATAACAGGAAATGATAAAAGAAAAAGCGGGGTATATTTTCAATCCACAAAAACAGCAGGAAGATTGATTCTCTACAGTAATGATATTGATTTTACTGATATAGTGACTTACATCTATAAAGAAGGGGGGAATGGAATTGACTTCAAAGATTCTAAGAAGCCAGAGGCACTATTGAACATGCTTATCGAAATGACTACAAATGAAGGGGATTTGGTAATGGATTTATTCGGAGGCAGTGGCACGACCATTGCTTCAGCTATAAAAAATAAAAGGTCATGCATCATAATAGAAAACAACGAAAATGCTATTGAAACGATTCTTAAAAGATTAAAAAATCTTAAAGAAGGAAGAGACATTGATTCAATAAAATATGAATTTAATTACATCTATTGTGATAAACCTAAACAACAGATAAGCACTCCTGGAATGGAAATTCTTTGCTAATATTTTTAAGACAATAATTGATTCTTTTTATCGTGCTTGACTATTTCGATTTTGAAAAAATAGAATTTGAATTTAAAAATAAAAAATTTGAAACATATAATAGAAATCTTATACCTCTTTTATTAGGAAAAACGGGTAATCAGACGGCAATAAATACTGTTGGTTCTGCATGGAAAAAAACGATACAAAGATATAAAACAGAAAAACAAGATGAAAGTTCAGAAAGAAACACAAAATACGATGAACTATTAACTTTGTTAAAAGAGCATTTATCACATGAATCTGATTTGTTGAACTATTTAGATGATTTTCAGGAAATTGATGCAAAAAAATTAATGCAATCAACATCTCAAACTGATAAAATATTGTTTGGTAAATTTACAAGATTCAGAGAGATTATGGTTAACAATCTCAACAATTTCAAAAAAAATTCTGCATTCCGAGAAAAAGTAACGAAACAAATATTCGATGATAATCTTGAATTTAAAAAGGAAATACCTATAGAATTCACATACATTTTTTTATGTTTGTACATAGCAAAAAATTATAGTTATTTCAAAGCCCCAAGATATAAAAATTTTATTCAGGATAGGTTCATATCAGAAGAGAAATTTCTTGAGGAATATTACAGAGTATTAACCGATAAATCATTTGCGACTATAAAGAATTTGACATGCTTCTGCTATACACAATACTTTTGGTTTGATTTTCGATTATCAGACTCGAATGAAAGTGCAATTCATTCTATATTATTCGGCATGTTTGGTGAAATGGATATTAGTCCAATGACGGAGATTGGTTTTGAAGTAGAACAAAAAATAAAACAAATAAAAGAAAAACCAGATGATTATGGTTTTAAATATCCTGATATAAAGGAGATTGAACCAGAACACATCGAATTGAATATTGTGGTTGATATACCTTCAGATGATAAAAGTGGATTAAAACAAACAACTAAAAAAGGTCTAATTGATTTTGAAAAAGAAAACAAAAGAAATCAGAGATTAGGCAGACAAGGAGAAAGAATTGTTTTATATGGTGAAAGAAAATTTTTAAAAGAAAATGGTAAAGATGATTTGTCTAAAAAAATCGAACCTACATTTATTCTTGATGATTATGCAGGTTACGATATCAAATCTTATGAACTTGATGGAAGCCAAAAATATATTGAAGTAAAAACAACAAGTTCAAAACCACATAGTATAACATTTTTTATTTCAGCACCAGAATATGAAAAAGCAAAAAATCTGAAAAATTATTATATCTATATTGTTTTTGAGGCGAAAACAAAAAATCCTAAAATATGGAAAATAAGAGACCCTTTTCAATTTGAAGGGAAAGGATTACAACTCATACCACATAAATACCGTGTGATAATAAATACAAAAATTGGCTATTAATGACTTTTTACACAGAATCCTTACTTTTTACACAAGTGCCACTTAATACACAAAGCCTTTTGAAGGTACTGTGTAAGATTACAGTGGGAAATTATCGGTGGGAAAAATACTGTGGTCATTACTGATAACCTCCAAAAACGTTAATATGTGGTACAAGATTTCGTCTATACCATGGATATGCATTCTGGTTTGCGATTATTGGTAGGCACAATGTTTTTTGCTGTTTCATTATTTTGTTTTTTTTGGGCGAGATCAGAAAAAAAGAGAAATAATATAGATAGAATGGGTTCCAATATATATAAAAAAATGACTCCAAACCTATATCTTGTAGTAATATACGGTGACATTGTTGCTGGTATTCTTTGTTTAATTTTTGGATTCTGGGCACTTTTTTTTCTGTAATAAACGATTTGTAATTTTCCAAAAAATCATGTGATTTTTTGTACATTCTTTGATGCCTTCTTATATTGAACTGCCTTATACATCAATGTTAACCATTTATTTTTCCCTTCAATGGAGATACCTGCCTCATCACTCGGGGTTTTACCATCAAGTGCTTCATGTGGTTTTTGAAATTATAGTATAATCGATGTCCTTCTACGATAGGAGTTGATTTTATCTTTATTCCTCTCATTACCTTTTTGCAGTGGCTTTGTTTTTTTCTCTTTGTGATATGATGAAATATTTGCTTTTCATGTCTGGGAAGTAAATTATTTATAGACTTGTTGGGATATCAGATACCGGGTAGATGGAGAGAAGGGATAGGATGGAATTCAGCGAGGAATTCATAGAAGGGTTGTCTGAGATTTTGTTTAGAGAAGAACATATGAGAGACTAAGATATTCATCTCAATAACCCTTTAGCAATCATTTGTTTTGTTCCTTTGTTGTACGACAGTATTTTAACACAATTTTTATTCTCTGTTGTAGAACCTCTATGAAAATCTATGCTGCGGCTGATATTCACGGTGCGCAATATCGTCTGAATCTTATTCTTGATCAGATCCAGGCACATAAACCAGATATTGTTGTGATTTGTGGTGATATCACGCAGTTTGGTCCTGGTGAAGCCGCAAAAATTTTTTTGAACCAAATACCTGTGAAAACCTTTGCGATACCTGGGAATATTGATTCGGTTGATGTCGGTGTTGCGATTAGTGAGAGCAAAGCAGAAAATATTGATCGGAAACGAGTACTTCAAAATGATTTGTCGTTTATTGGGATCGGCGGGGATATTCCGCAGCCGTTGTCAAGTCTTGAAATAAATGATACTGGTTTTATGAAGCCGTTTGATTTGGTCCTTGATCAAAATAGTGTTCTTGTTACGCATGTTCCTCCTTTTAGGACAATGGATCGTGCGTTTATCGGACATCATATAGGAAATAAGGATCTTCGAACACTTATAGATAGTCACAGACCGCGTTTGGTGTTATGTGGGCATGTTCATGAAGACCCTGGTTTTACGGTTGTTGGTTCAACTACTGTGGTGAATTGTAGTCTTGGGAAACGTACTGAGGGTGCATTGATAGATGTGAATGATACGATTTCTGTGCAGATTCTTGATTAATTTTTTAGAAAAAGAGGAGTAGCCCCGAGCGGATTCGAACCGCTGTCACGAGATCCAGAGTCTCGAATGATTGACCTATAGGGCCTCAAGGTTTGTACCCTTAGAGACCTCACTACACTACGGGGCTAATGATTGACGTTGAATATATCTCTCTCTTATGAAACTTACTATTAGAAATAATTTTTATCGTTTGTTTCTTTTCTTTCGAAAAACGTATGTAGGGGTGATGTATTTTCTTATTTTAACACAATGCTTAGGTGATATTCATAAAAGTGGATATTATCGGGGGTAGCCTTAGCGGCTTCAGTTCTGCGATTTCCCTTAAACAGCAGAATCCTTCGATTCATGTGGTTGTGCATGAAAAATACAAAACCATTGGATATAATCATGAGGGAAGGCGGTGTGGTGAGGCGCATTCTGTTGAGCGGGAATGGGCGAAATGGAAACCACTACGAAAAAGTATTTTTAATGATATTTACACAATTGAGACCATCATCGGAAAGAAACATCATATCACGCATCGTGCACCAGGTATGTCATGTATGCTTAATCGGCAGGAATTTATTTGTCAATTAGCAAGATCTGCAAAGAAGCTCGGGGTTGTTATTCAGACAGATGATAAAATAAAAACTATTCGTGATCTTGATGGCGACTATATCATTGATGCTTCAGGGTGCCCAAGTTCGGTGAAACGCGAGCTTGATATCCCGATGGGATTCACAGGAGTTACATATCAGCAGACGCTTGAGGATTCAAACGCGTTTGTTTCTGATACCGTAAAAATTGTGTTCTGTGGTGATTTCGGGTATTTCTGGGTTTTTCCGCGGGATCCTTTGAAACAGGAGGTTAATCTTGGTATTGGTTTTATGGGGAAATTTGATGGGAATTTACGAGAGTTATTAGAGTCATTTAAGGAAGAACAAGGAATTACCGGTCATGTTAACTATGTTACGGGTGGTCTTATTCCTCTTGGGTTGCAGCGACCATTCATGTATGAGAACGTGCTGTTTGTGGGGGATGCAGGTGTTGGTGCGTTTCCGTTGACTGGTCAAGGGATTTACCGTGCGCTTGTGAGTGGGGATATCGCTGGAACCTGTATTGCGAATGGATATCCTAAGAAGTATCCGTATCGTATTGCTCAGAATTTTGTGAAATGGGATGTAATGGGAAAAACCGCCATTTACTTGAATAATGTGTTGAAACATGTTGGACCAAAAGCAGTGTTTTTGTCGTACAACACGTTTATCGGTCTACGCGGTGGAATCCATTAAAAAAGATTATACGGCGGATCCAGTTCGTCCTTGAAATCCAAACTCGATGCCTTCTTTTTCAAATGCCTCTTTGAGAGCATAATTTATTTTTTCTTGTGTGTCAAGGTAGATGTAGTAATCTCCGGTTTTTATGTAATAGACGATTTCATAGTTGTAGCTGAATGATCCGATTTCTCTGAGATGAATCATGTCAAATTCCGCGGGTTCGCATGATTTGATCGTGTTTGTAACGATTGTTGGTATTTTTTTGAGTTTATCTGATGGTGTATTTTGGTGTGCTCTGATTGTGAATTCAACGCGGCGTTTCGTCATTTTTTTGAAGTTTCGTACACTTCCAGATGTTATCTCCCGGTTTGAAACAATCATCTCTTCGCCTTGGAGAAGTTGCATTCTTGTGGATTTCATCCCGATTTTTGTGACTGTTCCGCCATTGTTTCCCACGACGATGTAATCACCGACTTCAAAGGGTCTGTCAAAGTAGATGGAGAACGCGCTGAAGACGTCGCTGAGGACGTTTTGTAACGCGAATGCGATTGCGATTCCTCCGACCCCTAAACCGATGACGACTCCGGAGAGATCAATCTTGAATGCGTGTAATACAAGGAGGAAACCGATGAGGTAGACGATGCCATGAATAAATTTTTTGAAGACGGAGAGGATGCGGTTGTCGATTTTCTTTTTCTGTTGTTTCTCAAGTTTTTCTGCGTACCAGCTAATTAACACGTTGATGATGCGGGTGACGATGAATGCGACAAGTAGTATTTCTGCGATCGCAAAGATTTGTGCGATTTCTTTTGTGTAAGAATCAAGCATTGATAATTGGCTGACTGCGTAGAATGATCCGATGAGGATGACGAAGAAATACAGAGGTTTTTTTATGTTTTTGATTATTTCATCATCAAGGGTGGTTTCTGTTTTTTGTGCCCATTTTGTGAAATAGCGTTCGAAGATATGATAAACGATCCATCCAAAGAGAATAGTTAAAGCAAAGAAGATGACTGCTGCGATTCCTTCGCCAACATACATGTTTGAGGTTATCCCTGTATTATGTAATTGGTCGTTTATCCATTCTCCAAGTGTGAGTGTGATGCTCATAGAATCTGATACCGGAATAAGAATGGGTTCTTTAATTT
>CAIYYQ010000331.1 GCA_903930505.1 Methanobacteriota archaeon | reverse complement strand
TATTCATACAATTTACAGGATTTCCTTCATTAGCTGTTGATAATGATTCCTTTTGGTATAACCCTACTGATTGTAAATTAGAGGATAACGCATACAATGTGACAAAGTATTATTCTCTCCAATGGTGGTATCTTGATGCACATTTTGATAACAACTATAGCGCACATATCGGGTTTTTAACCGTAGGCGCACGGGCAACCCATGGTTTCTTTTTGTTTCAAATCAACATCTACAAAGATGGAAAGCTTTTATCAGAGCGAATTCGTTTGGTTCCTGTTCGATTCGTTGATGTATCAACAAATGAACCTGTGATAAAACTTGCAGGGAAAGAAGTGTTTCAAAGCTACCTTGACGATCAGCTTCGTCTGTGTGTGGCTGTATTGCTAGAAATAAAAGATATCAAAGTTGATCTTCTTTTTACTGGTTTAACTCAGGGGTGGAAAGGATACACCAGTCATGGCATGTGGGGATGTCCGATACCAAAAGCCGAGGTATCTGGTATTATCACATTGAATGGAAAACAGATTCCAGTACAGGGAATTGGATATCAGGAACGCGGCTGGGATGTCCAAAGGCTGCATCGGAGCTGGTACTGGGGAAAATTTCAGAGTAAAAATACGAATGTCGTGTTTTCGCAGAATATGGGGACTCTGTGGAATGAAGATATGTTTTTTGTAATGGTAAATACCGGTGAAAATAATTATACGAGTATTCAACGAAAAAACATTGAGTTTGTCCATACAAGGTATGTCCTCGATCATTTACGATTGATACCTGTAGAATCTGGTTTTATTGTTCACGAGAAGTCTTGTGATATTCAAGTGCGATTTGTGGTACAATCAATTGATTTTAAAACTTTGATTTTTATGAATTATTGGCGGATTCATGTACATGTAACAGGGACAATTTCCGTAGATGGAATGACTGAGGAAATTGATGATATTCAGATCATGGAGATTTTTCATTTCCCGTAATAAGAAATGTTGTATCATCTTGTTTTATTCCGGGCTTTTTGGCAACAGTCCAAGTTTTTTTACCGCAAGCCAGGAAACAACTGTTGCAATCACTGTAGAAATCACAATCAAACCAAGATACCAGGGAACATCGTTTTTTGTGAATTCAAACATGTTATTTCCTGCAACTGTTGCAATCGTGTTTGGTACAAGTAGCGCTGTTCCTATGATGGTGAGGTATCCAACCATTAGAGCAAGTCTGTTGTTTAATATTTGAAGTTGATTGTTGTATATGGATTGTAACGCTTCAAGACCGCTTGCAAGTACTTCGCTGAGGTGTTCTGCAAGTCCGATATGAGCGTTAACTTCTTCATGAAGACCATTTAATTTAATCAATAATTTTTGATTATCCGTAATAAGATCAGCATCACCATATCGAAGCGAATTCAATACATCGACGGTTGTCCACAAACCGCCAAGATAGGTGATTAAGGCGTGTTTCATCTGATATATCTTTGGACCAAGAACCTCTCGTGGTGTTTTTGGATCGGAAAGTTCTTGACTCATGCGATCTCCTTGTTCTTCTATTTCTCTAAGATAGTCAAAGTTTCTTGCATTATTTTCATCGATTATTCGATTAAGTATAACGGTTGTACGGTCGTTCTGAGGCATGTTTTGAGGAAGTTTTTGCATCAGATTTGCTGCATATCGTCGCATCCGTGAAAATCGTTTCACTTCAGTACTGTGAAGGGTGACTAACACATTTTGTTTGATGAGAATTAGTAGTTTATCAATAGTGACATTGAAACCATCTGCTCGTATCACTGGTAGAAGGATCCCAAGTTCTGTTCCAAAATCTTCATATCCGCTTCGTGGATCAGCCAGTAGATTTGTTACGAGAACATCACTAAATCCAAGGGTAACTGCAGTTTTTAGTACGTCATGTTCAAAATCTTCGACAATGTAGTCAATCCATGCGGTTGATGCAGTGTTGATCAGTGAGCAGAATTCTTTTACATCTTTTGAATAGAGGCTTTTTGTGCCTACTTCTTGAAGGACTGTACAGAATCCTTTTTCTTCTTCAATATTCACAGGAATGTTTTGATTGCCGTTCATCGGGGTTGTTTCTGGCATAAAAGTCAGTCATGTATTAAAAAATGTAGTATAAATGTTTTGCACATCATTGATCAATAATTCTTTGTAATAAATTTTTGATATTACCTTGACTTTGTCAGATTCAATTTTTGATCAAATCAGTAATTGATACAACCTTATTTTAATCTCCGTCTCCTTTTCTTTAATTAACAAAGAGAGGAGTGGATGGGATGTTGTATGAGGTTTCGTTTATGCGTAAAAGATTTAGATGAATCTCTTGATAAACTAACCGGTCTTCATGGCGGGTATATCTCACATTTTGTGAATAAAACCCGAAGTGTCGCGAAGCAGTCGTTTCAATATCTTCAAGGGAAGTTGTTGGATAAAGGAGATGGTACTATGTGTAGTTATGCAAAAAATGTCCCTGATTGTAATAATCAGTCTTTAACGCATTTTGTTTCTGATTCTCCATGGGAGCATGAGCCGGTGCTTGATCATATTCAACGTGATGTCATTGATACTATTGGAGATAAAACCAATGGTTCAATGCATATCGATGAATGTTGCTTTCCAAAACAAGGAAATGATTCAGTGGGTGTTGACCCACAATATTGTGGCAGACTGGGAAAAGTTGCGAATTGTCAGGTTGGCGTCTATCTTGGATACGTCAAAGATTCCTATCGGACGTTGATTGATGAGCGGTTGTATCTTCCTGAGGAATGGGTTGATGATCAGAGTCGTCGTACGAAATGTGGTGTACCTGATGATGTTGTTTTTAAGACGAAGATTGAGCTTGCTTGGGAGATGATACATCATGCACAAAAGAAAAACAAGGTGCCTTTTGGTTGGATTGGTATGGATTCATTGTATGGTCGTGATTCCTGGTTAAGAAATAAGATTGACACACATGATATGATCTACATTGCTGATATTCCGTGTAACCTTGGAGTATGGTTGAAACGTCCGAAAACAGGAGTACCTGCACGAAAAAAAGATGTTCGTGGTCGTAACCCTACTCGTGAGAAAGTAATTGATGGAACTGATCCAATACCGGTCAAAGATATTAAAGATCAACTTGAAGAAAAGCATTGGCATCGTGTTTTTATCCGTGATACCGAGCGAAGGGAACTCTGGGCAGATATAGCATGTCTGCGTGTATTTCCTAGTGAAGACAACTCTCTTCCTGGTGATGAATGTTGGCTGGTCATCCGAAAGGATCTAGAAAATGATGAAATAAAATATCAATTATCAAACGCTCTACCTGAGACATCTCTTGACCGTCTTGCGAAGATGTCTGGAAGCAGGTATTGGATCGAACGAACATTTGAAGATGGTAAAGGTATCGCTGGACTAGCAGATTATCAAGTACGTAGTTGGACTGGTTGGCATCATCATATGACCATGACCTTGCTCGCTATGTTATATCTTATGTCATTGTCAATAGATCTGGGGAAGAAAGCTGATTTTGTAACGGTGCAGGATGTCAAGGAGATTCTTGAGGTTATTATGCCGAAACAAACCGTGACCAAACAGGAGCTTTTACATTTGATTCTGGAGAAGCATAAAGCAAGATTGTCTGCTCGACAGTCGCATCATCGGAGAAACAAATATAGCAGATTATGAGGAAACTAATATGTTTAGCATTACTTTTGTTTGAGCTGATGCTTTGTTGTTCAACCTCAGAATCTTTGGAATGATGGTGTAATTTCTTAGGATTGATTCAAAAAAAGTGGTGGATTGTGTGGTTGTGATACATTTGGAACAGTGTAAATATTGAATATAACGAAGAGTTGGGAATAGAAATTCACGCGGGTTATTTGTAATGTGACAATGTCAAGTTACTTAGGTCTTTTTTAGAAAAAAAGTGCTCCCATCGGGATTCGAACCCGAGTCTTCGGCTCGAAAGGCCGGAATGATTGGCCGGACTACACCATGGGAGCAAATTAGTTTTTATTGTTTGAAGGGTAGACCCAACAATACGGAATTCTTTATTAAAATTGCGCCTGGACAATCATTGACCAAAAAATCCGATGATATTATGTGAAATTTGTAGAAATAATGGTTATTAAAAAAATGTTGTTGATTGAAAAGAAGAGTAAGGCAGGAGAAATTGGAGGTGGAAAAAATGCAAAAATTGGAGCTGTTTTTTTCCGTGGTGACAGATACATTTTCTCCTGCCTATTTTTTACTGTGTGTTTGTTTGTTTAAATACTTTTCGCTTATTTGTGGGAAAAATCATTCAAAAACAGGATTAAACCAAATTGATAGTAGCCCCGAGCGGATTCGAACCGCTGTCACTGGCTCCAAAGGCCGGTATGATTGACCACTACACCACGGGGCTAGAGTACCATTGATCAATGCAGAAGGTGGATACCAATTTTCCTTTAAATGATTTTCTAGGATGAGGTGTAGTGGTAAGTTACATTTATAGGACATGGTTTTGTTGTAAATTACATTTCTAGGAAATCATTGGTTCTCCATTAAAAATAAGGATGAAAAATGAAAAATTAATTTATTTCGATTTTTTTTCTATATAGGTTAAATAAGGAATAGCAATTATGAAAACAATAATCGCTGATATTAGAAGCCCAATTAATGGATGGATGATTTTATCCCAACCTAGATACCAAACCAAATAGCCAGTAATAAGAGATATTGGTATCCATAATAGAGTAGCTATTCCAAATCCTTGCCAAACCGATTTTTGACTCATGTAAATATGTTATCACCTCTGATTATTTGAATTTTTTCATCAGGAATAAGAATATGTCCCCACATTTAATATATTGATTCGGATTCTTTTTATATTCGAATTCACCCTAAAAAATTGAGAAGAGGGAATAGTTGCTTCCCTCCCCATTTTGAATGAGGTACTTACAAGCATTTCAAAGTCACCATTTTGATGGGTTTTCTCCTGTAAACAAATGATTTTCTAGGATATCAAACAATAAACAAAGAGCCATAAAAAAGAAAAACAGAGAATACATGTCTATATGGGATTTCAGTGCGAAAATGCTTTTACTGTAGCAAAGAAGGAAACTACGTTGTCGATGAAAACAACGGGATGTGGTTTCTCTGCAAAACACATTATCAGCTCTTTTTAGCAAAACATGGAAAAACAAAAAAGAAACGAAAAGAGGAAGAATAAATGATCGATGAAGAGCTTTTACTAAATGTTTCACAACAACTCAAAACAAAAGGTCTCACTCTTGCTACCGCAGAATCCTGCACTGGCGGTCTCCTTGCCCATATCCTCACAAACATATCAGGAAGTTCTGAATATTTTGATCGAGGCGTAATCTCCTACAGTAATACCGCAAAACAAGAACTGCTTGATGTCTCTGAAAAAACACTCAAACAACATGGAGCAGTAAGCGAACAAACCGCACATGCGATGGCAACAGGAATCAAAAAAAGATCACAGGCAGACATTGGTATTGCAACTACTGGCATCGCAGGACCCAAAGGCGGCACAAAGGATAAACCAGTCGGGCTTGTATACATTGGTATCGCAACATCAAAAAATGTTTCTGTAAAAAAATATTTGTTCTCAGGTGATAGGCTTCAAATAAAAGAAAGCACCTGCAATGCTGCTCTTGATCTTTTATTTGAATACCTCAATCAAAAATAAAATTGGAGGAAATAATCCTTTTGTTAAATATAGATGGATCCCACGGAGAAGGAGGCGGACAAATCCTGCGTACTGCAGTTGCATTATCTGTCTTGACAAATACACCTATTGAAATCAAAAATATTCGATCAAACCGTCCAACACCTGGGTTAAAACCACAGCATTATACCGCTGTTTCCTGCATGGAAACTCTCTGTAACGCAAAAACAAAGGGACTCACTGTTGGCTCATCACATATAACGTTCATACCTGGTAAATTGCAAGAAGGCTCCTATACTTTTGATATTGGTACCGCTGGGAGTATAATTTTGGTTTTTCAAACCATTCTTCTAGGTTCACTTCATACGAAAAAACCAATGACTATCAGACTTAAGGGTGGCACTGATGTGAAATGGGCACCATCATGGGATTATTTCACGAACGTATTTTTACCGTACCTGAAACAAATGGGAATCAACACTGAGGTAGAATTACTGCAACGCGGGTATTACCCTAAAGGAGGTGGTGATGCACAACTCACGCTATATCCCAATAATAAAATACTTCCATTTCATGGTGATGAACAACCTATGTTTTCTAATGTGAACGGAATTATTTCACTCACAAAGAATCTTCCGGATCATATTGCAGAACGGATGAAACATGCAGCAATAAAAGCATTATTGAAAAAAAATCTGTCGTCATCTATTATTGTTGAAAAAACCACTGCATTATCTGAAGGTACCGGGATTACGTTATGGTGTTCATCTAACAAAACAATACTTGGGTCAACTGTTCTTGGCGAAAAAGGGTATCCTGCAGAATCGGTTGGGGAAAAAGCTGCGACTGAACTGTTAAATGAAATAATTGCAAAAGCAACACTGGATGTTTATGCGTTTGATCAACTTCTCCCGTATATGACACTTGCACGGGTACAAGGAAATCATGTTTCGTTACGTGTTCGTTTGATTAGTAATCATGCAGAAACCAATATGTGGCTGATGAATCAATTCTTTAAAGAAATCACTTTTCAAAAAACTATACACAATTGTTCTGTACGTATTACATTAGAATAATAATTATATGAAAACATCATAATATACATTTTAGAAAAAAATCTTTTTTTTGTGTTATTGTCGGTCTTTTATTAATTCTATTAGTTCCTTTCCGAATTCAGTGATTCGATATATCTTGATGGGTTTAGGAGTATTATCATTTACTTGTTCGATAATGTGTAAATTTAATAGAGATTCTTCTTTTTTGTATCTGGTGCCCATCCCTCGTAATGCACCAAGGACGTTTGTCGGGGTTGTCTTTGTATGATATGCGATATCTGATGTGTAACTGCCACTGGGGCTGATATCAAAAAGGTATTCGGTGATCTTTTTGCGTACATTGCTTCTGCGAAGTGCACGAACAGCGAGAGGTCGTTTAGTGTCGATAGCGTATCCTACTTGTTGATTGTCCTGC
>CAIYYQ010000330.1 GCA_903930505.1 Methanobacteriota archaeon | reverse complement strand
GGCACTGGTTTGCTCAAATCTGCTCAACTTCCTATTACAAATCTTATAGATTCAAGATTTTTACGATTTTGCACGCTAGAGCATTTTAAGTTTTCGTGTACTGGTATCCACAGGATTCAAACCAGCCTTTAGCATCGCTGGCAGTTATTGCTTCAAGTGCTTTGGCAATTGCATTTATCAGTGTTTTTTCTGTTCTGGCTTTTAACGATCTCAATATTGACTTGATCTTGCTCCACATCTTTTCTATGGGATTCAAATCAGGTGAGTATGGCGGCAGGAACCAAAGTTCGGCACCAACTGATTCTATCAAATCTCTGGTCTCTTGGTTCTTATGAACTGAAAGGTTATCAAGAACCACAATGTCGCCTGGTTTAAGAGTTGGTAAAAGGATATGTTGAACATATGCCTGAAAAACATCTTTATCGGTAGCTCCATCAACAACCATACAGGCTGTCGAACCATCCAAACGAACTGATGAAATCATTGTTGTTGTACACCAATGACCAGCAGGAACATTATCAACTACACGCTGACCTGATTTGGCCCGACCATATAACCTTGTCATATTCGTCTTTGCACCCGATTCATCGATAAATACGAGCTTTTCAAGGTTCATTGAGGCTTGAGCTTTTTGCCACAAACAACGTTTGAGTTTTACATCTTCTCTGTCTTGCTCGCTGGCACGTAACGATTTTTTTTATAACGCAAATTAAGACGTTTTAATGCGTTATGAATAGCAACAATGCTACATTCAACTATACCGAAAAAATGCTGTTTTGTTTCTTCCAGAGTTGCATCCGGACGAGCTTTAATGAACTGCTCAAGTCTTTTTAAATTCTTGCCTTGAAATACGGGTTTTCGACCTTGAGTGCGTGGCAAAGGCTCGATAGAGTCGGTTTCCCTTCTTCGCTGAAGTAATTTGCGAATCCATGAAACGGAAACAGAAAAAGTTTTAGCAATTTCTTTTTTTGTACCAACATTACTATCAACTGCGTTGACAACCCGCTGTCTTAATTCTATAGGATATGTGTTCATGCATACCATATCGGAAAACGGTACACGAAAACTTAAATTGCTCTAGAAGCTATCATTTCCAAAGAACGGCCTATAAATCCTTCTGCCAGCGGATGTTATTGACCTTTTTCTTTCTCTTCGGTTTTTTCACGCTGGATGGCGTCATAAACCTCTCTGCGATGAACGGATATATCCTTGGGGGCTGTTATACCCAAACGAACCTTGTCACCCCTGACATCGACAATTATTATCTCCACATTGTCGCCGATCATGATTGACTCATCCTTTTGTCTGCTTAACACCAACATTTTACAATTCCTTTTGTGGGCTGGTTTTACACCATTATATATACGATAAAAACCAGCTAAATGTTCACCGAACTGGACTTCTGAAATTCCTGATATGCTGTATGCCATATCGGCACAGACCAGCCGGTATCCAACCGACAAACCACTGAATACACCTATATTTTCGGCTAATTTGAAGGCCGAAAACAACGATTTTTATTTTGTTTTTGGCAAACTGGATTAGTTATTGGACGTTTGG
>CAIYYQ010000329.1 GCA_903930505.1 Methanobacteriota archaeon | reverse complement strand
CGTCCTCTTGTCTACAACCACTCGATGGATAATAGTTATAGGATTTTGCCACCCCTGAAATCGTTGGATAAAAATACGTTTCATGTTTTCGTCCAACAACTTCTTGAATAATCACCGCCATTTTTTCGTCACCAATATTTTTTGGTGTTGATTTGATATATGTTCGTGCTTTTTCAAAAAATGTCGAAGCATACACGTATTTAACCGCATTGCAGACATCCTGGAATCGAAAATCAGTTTCCCAGGATTCATTTGGTAACAAAATGGAGTCATAAATACCAGCAAAGGATTGTAACAACGAATCTTCAAGGACCCCTGAGGAGCGCACTACTAATGGTTTTCTTGTATTATGGATAAAAGAGCGGAGATCACCAAGTACGGTTGCAGGAAGACTGGCAGACATGAATTTTAATGCAATACGCTCATCAGGGAGATCGAAAAGTTCTTGATCAGGCAATGAATTTTGTGTCAAAAATGATTCAAATATATCGGTAGAGATCACAAGTGTTCGAGGTATGGTAATCCGGAGATTTGGGAATATGCCATCTGAAATATATGTTGAGACAAGTTTAGCAAGAAATGAAAGGCCCCGTGCTTTTCCCCCCAGTGCTCCTTTTCCTAAGCGGCTAATTTCAAGATAGGATGCAAGAGACGTTCGTTCAAATGGAGTCACTGATGTTTGTGTTTGAGTATATTTATATTCTTCTAACAGATCAATAAGTCGCTTCCGTAGGTCAGCGTTCGGTTTGATCTCTTTTTCGATTTTCTGGATTTTTTCTGCAAGGTCAATTTCACCTCGAACGCGTACCCAGGTAGAAAACAGGTGATGACTTGCAGCTTGGATAAGAATGGTACTATCAACTGATAAAACGGCATCCTCAAAATCTTTTATATTTTTTATTCGATAGAGTTCTTTTTGATTTGTATCTTTTATGATTATCTCTCGAGGACCAAGACACTCGTTAATAAAATCTTTAATGATTAATGCAAGGGTTGCTTCTTTTTTCGACACAAATCGAAGATGAGGTACATCTTCAGCGTACGATTCAGATGATTGGATGATTATCGGAATATCTGGTTTTTCTTTCTGTATTATTTGGACAAGTTTTTCGCCTGCCCGTGTCCTTTTTTCTGACCCACGACCAAGCTGATTATCGGTGATTATACCAATTATATTATTTTTATTCGCCTGATAAAGTTTTTCTCCCGTTTTAAAATCCTGGGCATGTAACAGAACAGGTCTATTGTTAAGGCGGAGTATTCGTTGTTCCTCAGTTAAAGAATCAGATAAAATATTCTCAAGAAAACCATGAATTTCATCATAGAGTAAAAGAAGGTATGTCGAATAATATTGAATCGAGTCTTCAATTAATAGTATACAACGACCATGGGCAGCAAGAGATGGATCTTTTTGTATATTCACAGAATCTTCTATAAGCTGGATAATAGCGAGAATAATTTTTCCATCACCGTTCCATGTCAATATTTTACTCAAAATATTTTCTGTGTTTTCCTCTTGAATTTTTGTAAGCTCTGCTATATTGTTCCCTAAGAGCACAATTGGGATGTTGGTCAATGATTTTATTTGTCTTGCCAAAGAGAAGCTGTCAGCATCATCGAGTTTGTCAAAAATAATAACAAGATCAAACCGTTGATTTGTAAGAATTGACAGGCATTCCTCTTTGCTTTCGACATGTGTAATCATCGGTGGTGTTTCACGACCGTACGATATATAGTATTCCTGTAATAGAGAATTCAATCTACCTTCTTCTTCTAATTGAAAAAAATGATACGAAGAAGAAAGAAGGAGAATCTGTTTGATTTGATAAGGTTCAATAAGGTGTTGTTTTTCAAGTTCCTGTTGTTTGATAACGGAAGCTGTAATGCCGGTGATT
>CAIYYQ010000328.1 GCA_903930505.1 Methanobacteriota archaeon | reverse complement strand
TTGTCGTACGAGCCGATTTAAATCATCATATTCATAATTCATGATGTTTCCATTTTTATCTGTTTTTTCAACCATGTTTCCTTGTTCGTCAAAGATAAAAATTTCTTCTCCATTCAAAGGATTTATACTCCGGATTAATCGATTGAGTTTATCATATTCAAAATGCGTAATGTAATTATTTTTATCCATGACCCAGATTATATTTCCGACACCATCATATCCATAATATTCTTTAAAACCGAGCGCGTCAGTCACAGAAGTGGTTTTTCCCCGTGAATCATATCGAGCGGTTTTTGTGTCTCCTTCAGGATCTGTCGATTCATAGAGTTGTCCATTATAATTATATTTATACTGGGTCACATTGCCCGCTGAATCCTGAATTTTTTCTATTTTTCCTACAATATTTGTTGTATAGTTAACACTCTTGTTATTGGCATCAATCATCCGGATAAGTGCCCCATCAGCGTTGTAGATATATTGCGTTACATTTCCCTGGGCATCGATAATCTTTGTTGTTCGATCATTCTTATCATAAAAATAGGAGGTGGTATGGTTGTTTGGATCTGTATAGTTGAGAAGCCGGCCAACGACATCATAGGTGTATTGGGTGTTATTTCCTAAGGGATCAATGCTGTGGTTCATGTTACCATAGAAGTCATACATGTACATAGTAGTATAATTCAGGAAATCAGTTGCATTCAGTACATGACCAAATGTATCATAATCATAAGATGTGCTATTCCCGGTTGGATCAATTATTGCAACACAATTTCCTCTGATATCATAGAGATATTGTGTCGTAACATTCCGCGGAAGAGCGGTATAGCCATCGATTTTCACATTATCAATAAACCATCCGCTGTCACCACTGGGCCTATTATTTGTTCCCATCTCAAACCGGATTGTCACATTTGGTGCTCTTCCAACATACGGAGTAAGATCACAAAAAACAGGCATCCACCCTTTATTATAACCAAAAGCACGTTGTACTTCTAAAGGATTCTGATAACCAAACAGTAGTTTCCCATCGTATCCACCTTGTGGAGTAACCAAGGTCCATGTTTCACCATGATCTGTTGAAACCTTAATGTTTCCTCCATCAAAAAGCGAATAATCATCTTCAAAATCGCTCATATGGAAAAACATTAATTGAGCATTCGTACAATTACTTAAATTTATATTTTCAAGATCCAATTTTTCATCCCATTTCTCCCCATACCACATCGCAGGATCAGGATATTTACACGCCCAACTATTTGGCGAAGTCCAAGAATTCATGAAACTTATGGACCAGTTCATGCTTGAATTCCATTGGGGACTTGGGCCAGTTGGTGGATCAAGAACATCAGTAAAAATCGTAACAGGACTACCAGAATCATATACGATCTTTGTCACATTTTTTAATAAAGAAAGATACTGGCTGCTGCTATCAATCGTTTCCCATTCATAGATTGTTTCATAATAGAGCGGATCTATTTTTTTTATTATATTGCCGTATCTATTATAGTTGTATTGGTTGAGATTCCCGTTTTCATCAGTGTATTTCCGAATAGTGTTATTCTCCCATATATATAGCTTTGAATAATTCTTCGGATCAATGATCTCTACTGGATTTCCTTGCAAGTTATATTGAATAGTATACACATAATTTGTTGGGTTTACATAGTACGCTGTATTATTTACAATATCATTTGCTATTAAATACAAAGGAATTGGATTATCGTATCTTTTTGCTTCTTCATCATAGACTGATTTTCGAATGTCAATAGCTCGCTTTCCTGATGTATCATAGGAAAAAAGCAAGGCAACTGATTCTGGATTTCTATATGAAGAAAGCTTATGACAGACATAATATCCAAAATAAGAAGTATTATCTGTCGCATCGGTAACATTTATCAGATTCCCATACACATCATAGGAATAATGGCAATCTCTGCCTAGCGGATCAGTAATAGTACTTATTTTATTATTTTCATTGTAACTGATGTCGAGATAAAGCCCGGATATATCTTGGATGCGGATCAATTTTTTATCAATATAGATAAAATCTAGTTGATTATCGTTTTTATCAGTAATGGCTACTAGGAATCCATCATGGTCAAATTGATATCGCTCCCCCTGCGGAAACCATAACGTATACGATTGATCTGGATTTTTGTTTAATCGTGCGAAAATTCCTGGAGGAGAAACATAGCCGCCTAATCCATCCGTGGTAAAATTATGATATGATCCATCACCATCGACCCAGAGTATATATTCATTGTCATCAAGAAGATAGGTATTATAATTAAATGTCCATCCATAGCCAAATCCTGTAGTAAAATTCTGATTAAAAGAATTATACGATCGAATGATTTCTAAACTAAAACCACTGGTTTTTAATGAAACGTCTTTAAAGGAAAGATAAAGATTTCCATTGGCAGCGTTAATGATATTTCCAATGTAATAATTCCATGATTTGTATCCAAGAGAGCCAATGTAGGTTGTGTTTTGTTGTAATGTAACATCTGGGGAAAGAAGGGTTTTTACTGTTGCGATAAGTTCTTTTTCTTTTATAAAACGATCATGTTTCTGTTTTTCTACATCTGTAATATGAAAAGTTACGGATGCAGCGATACCACTAAAAAGCAGGAGCAATACACAAAAAAAAGCGATAAAGGTTCTCGTATAATTGGAACTTCTTTTACTTATTAAATCAATAATTGATTTATTTTTCCTTCTTTTTTGCATAAATTACTTACCTCCCATGATATAATATAGCAATGATTAGAATACAATATTTATTTATATACTTTTTTGAAATTTTGTGTCACAAAATAATCATAATTATATCATTTATTTCCTTGTTATGAACACAATATCAATTCGATAATCGGAAAATGTTACGTACCAATCACTGCCACAAACGGATCGATGTCCGCGAACGTGACACCGTGGTTAAAGTTGCAGTCTGCGGTAAACCAATACCTGTCTGGATGAGCAGTTACCCAGGCTGCATGACCACTGAGCGCTTCGACAAACGGATCTATATCCGCAAATGTGACCCTGTCATCGTTATTCATATCACCAGCTTTGAACATCCTCACAGAACGCGCAACTGATGGGGCGCTTGGTGTACCGCTGGATCCATGTTGTACGGTGACGGTGATATTGTACATACCCCAGTGGCCATATGTAAAGGATGCATTTGCGAAACCAGAGACAGGCCCAACCACAGTGTTATTGCCGTCACCCCAAGAAAAGTTGAAGTACAAATCGCTTCCAGTTTCTGTGGAATTGCTCCGATACGAGGCTGGCTGTCCACCATACCTTCCTGGATATCCACCAATTCCTTTGTACAAGTCTGCTGCGTAAATATTCCAAGGTGTGGTATCATTTACCTGTGATGGTGCCGGAGGAGCTGGTTGTCCCTGGGTCGTAAAACTCCACAACGAACCTGTAGTAAATGCACTATGGTTGTCCCAAGCAACAATCCTCCAATAATAAACAGTGGTATAGTTAAGTGATCCTGGATTATAGGTTGTACTGGTTTGGCTACTTGTTTTTTTCGTTGGAGGATTACTGGTGCCAAAGTACACATCATAGGTGAGTGTATCACCATCAGGGTCACTGCCAGACCAAACGAGAATGACATCACGAGGAACACCCACGGATTGATTTATCGGAACCGGACGTGATGGTGCATCGGGAGCATGATTCCCTGCGATCTGGGTCGTAAAATGCCACAGCGGCCCAGAAACAAGAGCGCGACCATCGCTGGCAACAATTCGCCAATAATAAATTGTATTATAAGAAAGATCACCAAGGATACATGTGGTTTCAGTGATATTTGTGACATACATCGGAGGATCTATTGCCTCTCCGAAGTACACAGTGTAGGTGACCGTATCGCCGTCATCAGCGTCTCCACCCTGCCACTGTAACGTCGTGGTCAGCAGTTGTCCAATGGAGAGGTTCGCTGGCTGCGGAGAAAATGGGGTATACGGCAGCGTGTTAGCCCCAAGGATCGTGATTTGATACGTTGTCGTGCTGTTTATCTCAAGAGGCTCACCGTTCGAATCAACAAATATCGTACCTGGATAGGGGCTCGCAGAGAGCTCATAGGTGCTTTCTCCTCGTGCATCTGCGGGAACTGAGAAGCGATATTCACCAATATATTTAGGAGAGGTAATCGTTGCTCCACTGCCCATGAGCGACTGTGAAAACTCCAAGGTCTCTTCCTTTTCTATTGGAGTGCCGATACGCTGCATTCCATAAAATAAATAATCTGGTCTGTTCTCAAGAATTCTGACTCCATTTGGATTCTGGATAAAGAGGGTGTCTGATCCGGAGAGACGTCTAAGAGAAAGACTTACCTGATACCCCTGCAAATCTTGTACATCATCAAGAAATGCGGTTATAGTAAGTGTGTCTGAAGGAGTTAACACTGTCTTTGAGAAGTTCATACTGAGTGTTCCTGCGGCATCCCTCGTTTTATTTGGTTGGCTTCGTTTTTCAGGGGCGATATCTGATATCACCGAGATATACAGCTGTGTACATTTGACACCGGGGGTTATTGCGTTGATACCGACGGTTAGATTATCCAGGTCTTCAATAGTCCACTCCTGCCCTGTGAAAGGATTACTTGGGCAGATCCATTCGAAATCCTCCCAATACTCTCCACCGTAGAAGAAAGAGTACGGGTCTGAAAAATTTTTTGTGTTCGGACTGGATTGATTTGCTAGGAAAAGATAAAAAGCATCCTGAGACGTGGGAAATAGTAAAGATGCACGTATATGCACGCGTATCTCATAGATATGATCCGTTTGTATTGTTGGATGTGAAAGCAGATACTGCTCGTTGGTATATGGGAAACGGGAGTACACATATGTGTTGTTGTCATCAGGGATGACATCATCGACTTGTGAATAGTGGGTTGTAATATAGGGTGGCATTACGTACCACTCTTTGATAAGATCTCCTGTTGGTCGCATGATTTCTTCTTCTGAAAAAGGCGGCGGGCATGATGAGGGAGTACCAAATGGGTAGGACGACCCAGTGATGGCACCGACAAAGGGATAGATATCAAGTACGTTAATCCGGCGATCCGGTATTTTTCCCCCGAGATCACCTTGGATGTGGGATTGGATATCAACCGCCTGCCAATAGGAGATAAAATCATCGATATCATAAAAATTAGTGAGGCCATCGAAATTCATATCACCCCAACATTTAATAGTTGGGACTATCACGGGTTCTGAGAACATGACGCCATCTGTTGTCTGAACCGAATAATTTGTTTTAGGAACAATATCCTCGTCACCCACATAAATAAGGGTGGGGTTGTCTAACCAATGGTACGTGGGAGTGCAGTCCATGAATGCAGTATTATACGTGTCAAGTGGGCCAACCCATTTGCTCCATCCCTCAAGCTCAGGGAACACCGAGCTATCAGTCAGGGTTACATAATATGCCAACGGGACATTCTCTTTTTCAGGGAGGACTCCTCTTGTATAGATTATTTGGACTTCATCGGAGGACAAAGACCGGTTATAATAAGAGATTTCATCGATTACTCCATTAAAAAAAGAAAAATACATCAACGTATTATCAGTTCCTATATATATTGGACCATCTGTCGAGTATATCCTTGATAACGGCTGAGTTCCCATGAGTTCCCCATCAACATACAAGGCAAGATACGTCCCATTGTATGTTCCCACAACATGATCATAATGGTTATTGCTATCAAATGCGAGTGCACTTCCATTGACGCCCGATGTCCATGTTGCTCCATAGATTGCGCCGTCGTTATCTCCGATGGAATCATATGCAATTGATCCCGCGTTTTCATCAAAATGCCAAAAGGAAACAAGGCTACTTCTTTCTCTTGTTCCCGCAGTAAAACAAATATAGCGATTATACGCAGACGTATCTGGGATGACCACTGCGGTATTATTCACATAATTTAGGAAATACATTGAAGGGAAATCATCAGACGCACCATAGGGAGCAATGAAATAGGGCATATCACCGATACCGTTATGGTCATTGTCAACACCATCGTAATCAGACCAGTTATTCCCAAGCCCATAGCCATCAGACCAGAGATTTGCTCCTTCATCATAGGCAGAAAATGTATTCCCAATGAAATCATTATAATAGATATTATTACCTTGGCTAAGAGGCGCTGCTTTTACTCCATAATAATTGTGGGTGATGATGTTCTCTGTAATCATATTATTTGATGCGTTATCATCAATGAAAATACCATAATAATTCGCATCACTGCCTATCCGCCCAATGAGGTTATGCGAAATGTTGTTGTAGTGCGCAGTCTGCATCAGTTTAATCCCTGACGGCGAATTATCAACAATAATCGTGTCTGTAATCTGATTATTATCCGACCATATATCGATCCCTGCATCATGAAATTCATGACCACAATTACGGATGGTGAATTCACGAACCGTCACTGAAGAATTAATGATTACGATGACATCATTTTTTCCTCCGCCATCCAGGATCGTCGTATATTTATTTTCACCAATAAGAGAGATGGATTTCTGGATGATGACGTTCTCAGGATACGTTCCACTTCGAACAAAAACAGTATCCCCGTCATGGGTATCAGGATCGCTCACTGCTTCAAGAACAGAAGAGAAATATTCGTTGGTATCAAGGTTTATTACCTTATGCCCAGGGTCATATCGATGGGAGAGCGGATAGGTATCATGTCTATCACCAATACCCGGTATCTGATACGAGGAATCCAGGATCCCATCTTTCCCAAGTTTATCCTGATATTCCCCGTAATAGTCATCAATCGTTGGAAGGAAATCCCAGTAATTGCCCCCTGATGGATACCCAAGACCCCACGTGTTCGTCGTTGCATCATCATGAACAGGTTCAACCAAACCTATCAGGAAATTGTTATGATAAAAGTGATTTTCATGGGTGGTGCCATCCGCGATGATATGCTGGTCATTTGTCGAAAACGTATTCTCTTTCACAATATTTTGTGATGAACCCTCGATACAATGAACGCCAACTGCACTATTTTCTATCGTGTTCCCTAAAATTGTATTTTGATATGCGCTGTTTCTGATAAGAATTCCCTGATTTGTATTCTCAGAGAGATTATTGTAAAGAATGTTGTTATCATGGCCTCCATCGAAAAGAATACCGCTGCCACCACCTTGTATAATAGCATTATCTGAGAGGAAATTATCAGAGGTTTCCATTGAGAATGCAACACCAGCTTGGAGATTTGATGAAATCGTGTTCTCATAAATCTGATTTCGCACGGTTTTTACGTAGATGCCGTACTCATTCTGGGTGATGGTATTGTCATGAATGATACTTGGATACAGCAGGCAGATTCCTTGACCAGAGTTACTGATCGTGTTGTAGACTATCTCAATGTATCGATCCGCAAATTCATCGTAATACCAGTTCCCATATCCTTCTGTTATGATTCCGTACTCTGTGCTTTGATCAATAGTATTCAAAGACACTTCATGGGCGTAACCAAAAAGCTGGATCCCATAGGAATTATTGACCAACGTATTGTGTGTGATGAGATGATGTCGACCAGCGGCAATAATCCCGAATCGGTTATTGGTAAATATATTATGATCAATGACGAGTTCATCTGATGGAGTTGTCCATCTGGGGTATAACGATATTCCGCAAGAACCATCGGTGAAACTATTTTCAGAAATCGTGACGTTAGAACATTTTTCTTCGATGAAAATTCCACGATTATTGTCGGTGAAGGTATTCATCGTGATCGGGATATTTGCGCATTCTTTCCGCAGCCACACTCCATATTCACAGCCTGTGATTTCATTGTCTTTGATGGTGATGTCGTTACAATTCTCCTCTAAGAAAACACCACGTCCAAACCCCTCGATGGTGTTGTTCATAATGAGATTGTGGGATGAGTTGTCAATCCAGATAGCCTTTTGATTGCCTGTGAAGATGTTGTCTGTAATCGTGTTGTTATGGGCGTCATGGCGTACGTAGACCCCGACAGCATTTTCATGGATCGTATTTCCAATGATAATAGCGCTTCCATTCACCAAGTCAATCCCTGCATCTTGACCAACAACATATTCGTCTATCGTATCGCCTGAATGTTGAATGGTGAATCCAGTGATACGACTATGATCAACAGAAACCTGGATTGTATCATTCTGGTCATTCCCATCAAGAATCGTAAAGAGACGACCTGCCCCAATGAGATTCACTTGTTTGTCGTACACGATATTGTCGCAGTATAATCCTCGTTCCACATAAATCGTCTGACCATCAATCGTATAATGATCATCGATGGCATCTTGGACGTTGAAGTATCCGCGTCCGGTGTTCACGTTCATCACCGGGTACGTCGGATACGGGTCTATTAAGGGGTACATGTCTTTTTGATTGTTATACGATGGGGGAATCTGATAAGGAATGTCCCATACCTCAAGATCATCCAACTCATGCGCTGAGGGATATCGCGTCGTATAATCACTCCAGTAGTTTCCCCCTAGAGGATTTCCTGCATCCCAATAATTGTTAGATTGATCATTTGCGTTCGTCTGTGTATTTTGGAGCGTGTTATGATACAAATGATTGTTTTGCGACAATGCATCAAACTGAATTCCTGCCAGATTGTTTGTAATCTGGTTCATGGAGATTGTATTCTCATATGCATGATAACCTTGGAACCCTGCCGTAACACTATTCTTCAATCTGTTCCCATATATCGTGTTTTGTGAGGAATCACGCAAGATAAACCCATATTTATTGCCTATAACATCGATATCGTAGATTACATCCCCTGTTGCGTTTCTCAGGTACACCCCGGCTCCATAGGTCACTGATTGTATCATGAGCTTTGAGATCGTACAATGATCCCCGGTGATTTCAAGTGCGTTATCCTCCGGATTCGTCGAGTTGATGTTGCGGAGGGTGAATCCTTTAAAGACAACGTTATCTGCAGTGATATTGACGATATCCCCGGGGTTATCTCTGCCATCAATAATCGTATATGTTTTGTCGTAACTCAGAATTCGAATTGATTTATTGATCAGCAGTTTTTCATGATACACCCCTGGCCGGACCATGAGTATATGTCCTGCTGTGGTATTTCGTGCGTTAATCCCCTCTTGGATGGAATGGGTGAAAAACTCACCTGTATTTACATTCACCACTGCAGCATAGGGGTATTTCAACGGAAGATAATCAATGCCACCGCCAGGAACATTAAACTGCAATAACCCTCCATCTGCATCTCCTTGATCCACAATGCCATCAGGATCCGGCACAGTTTGAAACTCACCTGAGAATCGATCATATGCGCCTTCTTCCTCTTCATCAAACTGAGACCAGTAGTTCCCTCCTCCTGCAAAGTAGCTCGTGTTCCATCGTGTCCCAGTGCCGAGGTAATTGTTTACATTCATACCCTGATTTGAAACAAAACTATTCAGGTATATCTGATTCCCATTTGAGGATCCAAGATACAACCCTGTTTGAGTGTTACCCATTATTAGATTTCGAAGGATCATATGAGAGCCTGCACTTACGATATAGACTCCGTTTTTGTTTTTTGAAATCGTATTGTTAAAAAGATTTGTCCCCTGACACAAGGAGGTGATGTACACGCCGTCATCCGTGTTACTTTCTATAAAATTGCCCTCGATTGTGTTTCCTGGTGATGACTGGTCAAGGAGAATGCCGTAACCGGTGTTATTAATAATAGTATTCAAACGGATATCGCTTTGCGTAACAGAACTGAACTGGATGCCATCGTCCCCATTGTATCCAATCGTATTTGACAAGATATGAATCGTGGTGGGTGGCGGCACGTTCTCCGGGTGACACGTGATCCCATATTGTGCATTAGTTGTGATTATATTATTTGATATAGCGATGTTGCTGCATCCATCCAACACCATGATGCCTACCCCTAAGTTATTGAGGCTGGTCTGTGTGATTGTACATGATTGAACACTCTTGCAGACGATACCAGATGATGAGGTTGCATTCTTCAAGGTGAATCCTTTCAGAAGAACAGTATTTGTGTTCGTAATCCGAATGAATCCACTGGAGAACCCTCCTCCGATGCCATTGATGATTGTTTTATACTGACCAGCTCCAATGAGTGAAAGGGGAACAGAAATAGAAATCATCTGCGGGGTATGATACACCCCTTCTGCAATCGTTATCGTATTTCCAGTTGACGCAGCGGCACATGCAGCGGGAATCGTTGCATAATACGTCGTTTTATTTGTGTTATAAATCCCATTGGCAACATAGAATGTCTGCGAATGAACAGCCTCTTGGTTGCCCAGCTGATCAACACCCCGATATTCAACAATACAGACCCCGTCTCGACATTGAGGGAGAACAATCTCTAACGCCGTGTTTAATTTCCCATTTTTCCAGTTCGTCCAGTTTCCATTATAATACATGCGATACATAACATAGGAGCCTATTTCTGCGTCAGAGGACGAAAACCGAATTTTTGTATAATTCGCTGCAACATAATAGATACCATCTTGAATCATTGAAGGAGCATACACGGTTATTGATGAGGTTGGGGGGTGAAGATCAACACTGACATTTATTTTATGGTACGACTCAAGGTTTCCTTTCCTATCTGCACTTCGGTATGTAAGATTATAGACGTATGTACCGGTGACCGCGTCAGGGACGCTGTACATATACCCCGTACTCTCTCTATCGAAATATTGATTGACAAATCCACCTTGGGAAAAAGAGATGTTAAAGAACGTCCAGTTCACACCAGAGGGAAATTGACTATAAGCCGCTTGGTCTGTTGCATTGAAATACAAAAGCGTATCTCGTCCCGTGTATCCATAAAACATGGGGCATAATTCGACATTGGTATATGGCGGCAGCGTATCCTGGTTTGCTCCACCCTGCGTATTTCCTCCTTCACGAAGAAGGACATCGGTAAGCGTCCATTCCTTCTCAACTAATTCCATTTTGAAGAAACCAAGATCCATCTCAATCCCTGCACCAATTGTAAGATCAAGACCGATGCGATAATACCATTTCATATTCAGATCCGGCGGAAGGATTATACTTAAGGTAAAATATAGGCCTGGTGCGACAAACACGTAGATTTGTTCAAGATACTCAGCCCTAATTGGAAATCGAAGACGAAACGTCACATCAAAGCGGACGTCTGTATAATTGATTGTTGGCTGAGGGAAGTTTGTCGTAAAATCTTTTTCGAATATTTTCTTTATTCCGTTGTCCCATTTTGCCCCCATTTTCAGAGATCCGTTACAGAACGCAGAAATGGTTTGGGTGACACCGCCGCCGATATTTACCTCAAGTCGGTATTGCATGGGTCCTGCGTTGAGGTTTACAGGGCCAACTGGTGTAGGAATGGTTGCGAATGTTGTTGATCCCGTCCAGAGATCCTTCCACTCTGAATCAAAATTCATCCAGTCTTTTGGAAAACCACCGTTTTTAATCGTTAGTATGGCTGATGATTGAATATTTGCTTGTACCCAGACGATGGTATAATCTATTTTTATATCAATGGTGAGACTTAAGGTTACTTCCCCTTCGCAACTCAGATTATATTTACTTTCAGGTAAACCAAGTTTTTTAGAGAAAATCTCCACTCCACCTCTTTCGAAGAGGGGTTCACGCGTATATGTTTCCATGGTTTTCTGAGAATCTGGAGAATATTTTTGGGGGGAGTTCGGAAGCAGGTATTTGATTTCAAGGGTTTTGTAATGTTCACCTAGAATAGGTGGAATTTGTTTTTGTTCAAAGATACTCATCGTTGATTCGAGGCGAAGAGCAGTCGTGTTCAGAACAGTAACCGATGTTTGAAATGTTCCGCAACCTACATCAAGTGTTTGTGTAAATGTTTCGATTCGTTGTCCGTTCAGGAGAACCGCTTGTGAGGGGAGGTGAATGGTTGTTGACCATTGTCGTTGGAATACTTGTTGGTTTGGAATTCCGGAGAGGAGCAGTTGTCTGTTTTTTATAAAGTCATCAAGGAATCTGAGCACATTGTTGGCGTCTTTTTCCATGTTTAATCCGAGGTTCAACGTCCAGATATCATATTCCATAGTGCTTGATGCAATCGATCCCTCTCCGTTTATCATGATACGGCAGGTGTCTGTGGATGTTTTTGGGATGATTTGGGATTGAGTAATTTGGTTATTAATACCCATGAGAAATAATTGTTCATTGTTTATCTGAGTGAGATATGGTTCTTTTCCACTTGAGATAATTAAACGATCATTTTCTTGATGAGAGGTGATTTGATCTGGCATGTCAATGATTTCATCTGTTTTTCCTTGGTCGGAGACTCCAAGCATGTCACAGAGGTTCTTTGCATAGGTCGACTCTGGGATTTCTACGGTTAGGGTAAACGTTATCCTTCCATCATTTTGTATATACACGTCTTCTTGGTATGATTCGCTCAGAGGTTCATATTGTGTTTTTTCTATAGCCTTATTTTCTATATTGTATGGTTCTTCATCGGTGGAGTTGAGTGATGTTTGCGTTGCACTATGTTGGATTTGTAATGCGGATGAGATATTTGTGGAGAGAAGAGCTGCAATAATTATTCCTATGAGTATTTTTTTGTATGTGTTCATTTTTACCTTCCCCAAAGATATATTTGAAATGTTTAACCGATATATTAATGATATCGATGATAGTCTGTTCGTGTTTTTATTATTTAATGCACAATGTATTGATATATTTTTTTGTTATTATTTAAATAATCATTTGTAGAAGATGAACCGACAAACTATAAAAGAATCATACTGATACTCATCCCACGATCAACAAAAATAGAGCGGGTACTGGGGAGACGAGATGGAGAAAAAAATCCTGTTCTCATTAGAAAATTGCACAAAATGCACCCAAACAAAGGAACTCCTTGGAAACAGAACAGACGTGGAAACTGTCACATTTCCCCATGACCTTGGAAAATGGACTAATGATGATCTTGAATGCGCAAAACTGCATAACGTGTTTGAAGATCTCCAACAAACCGCACCGATTTTATGGATTGACGGAGAAAAAAAGGTTGGATATCTTCGGATCCGGAAATGGCTTCAGGATAGTAAAAGATAAATATCGTTGAATATTGCGTGTTTTTCATCCACCGTTCATATCTCACTCAGTAGTAGAGTTAAATAGTATAATGAATATTCTCTCAAACCAATGAATGAACTGGATGAGTTACGAAAGAAAAAACTCAACCAGTTACAACAACAGTACCGGAATGGAGGAAAAACTATGGAGAAAAATTGGCCAAACACTCCGATTCATGTTACCGATGCTGATTTTGATCAGCAGGTGAAAACCTATGAAACAATCGTAGTTGACTGCTGGGCTCCCTGGTGCGGACCTTGCAGAATGCTGACGCCAATCATCGAGGAACTCGCAAAGGAGATGCAGGGAAAAATCGCGTTTGGGAAACTGAACGTTGACGAAAATCAACAAACCTCAATGAAATATAATATTATGAGCATCCCGACACTTTTAATTTTCAAAAAAGGAAAACTTGTCGATCAAATAGTTGGCGCATTACCAAAAGAAATCATAAAAAAGAAACTCAGTTCCTATGGTTAAAAAGTAAAGGTGACATTCTATCAGCCTCATACTAAAAAAAGAAAAAGAGTTGCGAATTCTTTCATTTGTTCTGATTCTCCTTCTTTCATTGACGTTTCTCTCGGGTTGCACGCAACCACCAGAGCAAGATACCGGAGAAGATTTTGTTTTTACTGCATTAGATGGTACTAAAAAAAATTTGAGTGATTACCGGGGAAAAATCGTGATCCTTGATCTGTGGGCAACATGGTGCCAACCATGTCAAATTCAAATGTTGGAATTACGAAAAGTGTATGAGAACTACAGCAGAAATGACTTGGAGATCCTTTCCATTGATATCGAGCAAAGCGAAACCAGTCAACAGATACAAAGTTTTATAAATGCCTACAAACAATATAACTATGAATTGACGTGGACATTCGGCAAAGATGACGGCAGCATCTGGAGCAAATACAAGGTAGGACAAGGGGGGATACCAGCGTTGTGTATCTTTGATAAAAAAGGAAAACTATATTTCGCTCATGAAGGATTAGCAGTCCTCTCAGAGACCCCTCAAGGGTACCCTCAGGGCCTTGCCCAACTCGCCCCGATAATCAATGAACTATTAGATAAAAATCAATAAAGGAAGTTCCTACAAAATGAAGCAAAAAAGAAGAACAATCATCATAGGAATCGTCGTGCTTTGTTTAGGCGTATCGATGATTGAAACGATCCCTGCTGATCAGGTTCCCATCGGAGACGAGCCAACAGTAAGTCAAATTATTTTAGATCCGCAGGAACCAACTGTCATGTCAAATGTGACGTTCACAGCGACGATCTTTAGTGACAATCCATTGGCCGATGTGAGAATTATCATGCAGGAATGCAAAGAAAACCTTTGCTACCTCCGTAACAACGAATCAATGACGAAGATCAATGCAACGACCTATCAACGAATAATATCCCTGATAAAAGACGACGCAAACCATATTCAATATCGTATCGAGATCGAAAGCAATGGTGTATGGTATTCCTATCCCTGGGCCAATGTCACGTTAAAAACAGATGGCGGGACTGGTGATGGAAACGGAATCAACGGAACTGGGAACCACACAAAGACACCAGGGTTCGAGGTTCTCCTGCTTATTATCGCGGTTGGTATACTCATAGGAATTGGAATATTATACCTTGAAAGAAAGAGATTACGATGAAATTCCAAGAAAAACGCCTCCTTTCTCAAATCATTCTTTTTTTCAGTGCAAACCTTGGAGCATTAGGGTTTAAAACAGGGTTTTGTTACCCGTTTTTCTACTGCCAAGCGTGTCCCGCAGCAACATCCGCATGTCCTCTTCGGGCATTTGAAGAAAGCGTATATAACGGCAGTTTCACCTGGAGATTTTTTGTTTACCCTTTTCTTATCCTCGGGTTTGTCGGGATCACGACAGGACGAGCGGTCTGCGGATGGGCATGCCCAATCGGTTTTCTGCAACGGGGAACCGGAAGAATCGCACGAAAATTAAAACGATATCCGCTCATTAAAAAAATAGGGCAATTAAAAATTGAGCGCCATCTTCGATACATAAAATACGTTCTTCTCATCGGATTGGTTTTCGTCACATCGTTTCTCATCAGATTTCTCTTCACCGACATCTGCCCAGTTGGCGTTCTGACGGGAACGATCCCCATCCTCATTCTGAACCCCGGTAAGTTTGTCCCTGGTTTTTATTTTTGGGCTGCACTTGTTATTTTCATCCTGTTTCTCGTATTGATTTTCACGATTGAACGCGGCTGGTGCCGTTATTTTTGCCCAGTCGGCGCCTTTTTATCAGTTTTTAATAAGATCAGTTTTTTACATATTGAAGTCCATGAAAAAAAGGAATGCACCCATTGCGACGCCTGTTTGAGTGTATGCCCCATGGGAATCGACATCTACACGATGCATCGAGACCCTGAATGCATCCTCTGCGGCAAATGCGTAAATGCTTGCCCAAAAAACAACATAACGTTTGAGAGGAGGTAATATGAAAAAAATGCTTGCCGTTCAAATCGGTGTTCTTCTTCTTATCGCGGGTTCATTGGGCGGGATGTTTGCTTTCACAGATGTCTACCATGAGATACAGAAAAACATCGTGACGGTTCTCTGCCTCAGCTGCATCAAACTTCAACCGATAACAGAAAGAGAATTCATCTTCAATACCACAAACAATGTGCCTCATCCTGATTTTGTCCTGAAGAATCTCACAAAAGGTCCGGTGTTTATCGAATACAGCGAAGATGTATGTGCAGCATGTGACACCATGCATCCAGTGATTGAACAGCTATTCAACGTACATTTTGAAAAACAAGACATGGCTGTTCAAACCATTCAGTTTCATCAATCAAATATCACGTTCATCTACATCAACATCGATCATACCACGAAAGAGATGAGAAACACACTGCCTATTTATGACAAAGACAAGATTGGCGGTCTGCCGATGTTTGCAATCATCACCCTTGGAAACGATACAGGCAGTATCAAACCATATTACACGACGCTGTACGGTACCCTGAATCTCCCAACAAACGAGCAAAGAATTAGTTTTTTAACTGATGTTGTACAAGAAAGCATTGACTTCTACCATCAGTACGAAGAAGGTTTTTATACCGAACACTAAAAAATTTTTCTATCATACTTATTATACGAAAAAAGCAAACACATCGATGCTTGCAGAGGATGTTTTCCCATTGCTGTCATACGCTTTTACCGTGATGGTTTGTTTGCGGAACAGATGCTTCAGGTAATCTATCTTTCTAAAGGCCCATTCATATGGTGTTGTGGTATCGGTTGCTTTGAGTTTATTATCGACATAAAACTCTACTTTCTCTATTGAAGAGCCAACCGATGACGCGTTTGCGATTGCAATCACCGTGGTTTTTCCAATAATCCACGTATTCATCTTGGTTTGCCACAGTGGCGTCATCCTGTTTGATTTCCCGAAGATGTTAATCCGCATTTTCTTAGGGTACTCGATTCCAACCATTGGTGGTAGTGTATGCGGTTTTCCTGTGTTCACCTCAGTAGCATTTGCTGCATCAGCGAAATAGGCGTTAAATGAATGATTATTAGCTGGTGGATCAGAGAATTTCTGTGTTGATTGCTCACTGAACACCACAGCGATAATCATCAAATTATCAGGATCATAGCTGGATCCATCAATGGTTTGCGTCACCGTTGTCGTATCCTGGGCAACAACCGTGACGTCGGTATCAACGATATAATCTAGAAAACTAAACTGATATGAATTACCGCTGAAATCATACCACGGAGAAACCTGTTCAGTAAGGTACAGTTTGAGTCGACCGGAATAGGGATCATTGCCCCCATTTTTCACATCTGCGGTAGTCGTAATTTTTTTTGTCGTATTATCCCACTGTGCAGAGACATTGATGTGGAGTTTGGGGGTATCTCGTGACATCGCGTTTGTGATTTTTTCTTGGAACACTGCTTTTGGTTCTGTTGCACCGGAAATTACCTCGTACCCACCATCAATATATACCGTGGGGAATCCTAAATTGTTATACTCTTCGTTTAATCGTTGTTTTGCTTTTTCGTTTTTATTATGAACAAGGCTCACATAGTAAAACCGATATTCTCCGGAGGTGTAGAGTTCATGAAGGATATCAGCTACGATTGGGCAGACATCGCACCATGTTGCGGTTCCTTCTTCAATAAACACGGTATGTGGGTATTGTTCGGTGCCGCCTCCGCCGCTTTGATTGACTGTGGTGGTAAAACTCCAAATTGGGCCTTGCGTGGATGCATCTTGTGCATCCCAAGAGACAATCTCCCAGAAGTACGTGGTGTTGTATTCTAAGGTTCCTGGATCATATGTTGTCCCTGATTGGCTACTAATAATTTTTGCTGGCGGGTTGCTTGTTCCAAAGTAGACATCATAGACAGCTGTGTCTCCTGTATCTGGGTCGCCACCAGTCCAGCCGAGATCAATGGATATCGGCCTATTTTGTGCTTCATCAGTGGGATGAGGAGAACTTGGTGTATTTGGCGCATGATTTGGTGCAGTTATAAATTCGTTGATTGGACCATCGGTTGATGCATTGTAATTATCCCAAGCGACAATCTTCCAGTAGTATTTGGTATCAAATTCCAGAGTACCAGGATTGTAGCTGGTGCTGGTTTGGTTGGTTACTACTTTTGGTGGAGGATTACTTATTCCAAAATAGACATTATAGGTGAGTGAATCATTTTCTGGATCACTGCATGTCCAACTTAATCTAGTAGAACGGGAAACATCTGTCGCCTCGTTTATAGGGGAAAAATTACTCGGTTGATTTGGTGCAATGTTCGTAAAAGTCTCTCGTAAAAATAGGATATAATACGCTGAAGAAACAAGAGCGATCGCTACGATGATTGTTAGGAGTAATTTAATACTGTTCTTCATAGGTCACTAATATTATAGATTTCTATATATTTAAACATACTGATTATTATTTAAATAAAAAATAAGTTATAAATTTGATCGAATATCTCGTATTTTTTCCAGTTCTTTCTCCGAGAGAAACGGTTTTTTTATCTGAGATTGTGCAATACTTGTTTTCTTTACCTGAGGCTGAATGCGAAACGCATCCTTGATAACCGTTCCATCAAGATACTCGGGAATTGGTGCATCAAGAAAGGCAAGAATCGTCGGCACCACATCAGTAACCGATGCGGTAATCTGTTGATTTGTCTTAAAATCACTTCCGTAGAGGAAAACAATGCCTTCAGGCGCATGATCTCCTATCCAGTCGTAAAAACCAGGTGTCGTCAACGTTGGAAGCGGCGTGTTTTTCGGCTGGAACAAATCCCGGAAACGCCCAGGAGAACCAAGGAGCTCTTGCGTCCCATACCCTTTTTTCAAATCGAGGATCAGATCAAGCGGATCATTGACCGCATCGTTCCCATACAGATCCTCCCAGCGGTACACCTGTTCGACAACAGACTCTCCAGTCTCCGGATCACTAAGATTACTAAACAAAGCGATGAGTTCCTGCCGGAGACTATCGTATTCCTGTTTTTCGACAATTCCTTTTTCAACCTTGTCTTTTAACAGGATACGTATGCCTCGTGAGCAAATAGAATGGTACATTGCTTTTGTGTGGGCATAATCAATGTTTCTATTTCCTCCACCGGAAAGGATGATTTTTCGTCCCAAAGGAGAACGAACAATTTTTTCCATTGGCACCAAATGAAACAACAGTTTACTCACCTTATCAAAGAAAACCATAAAAAGGGTATCTAAGCTGCGTCTTGGATCGGTACGAGTTTTCAGATATCCTTCGTTGTATAAGACATTGTTGACATAGAGGTATTTTTTTGGTTGGTAGAACCCATGGTCAGAGACAACGATGATTGCTGCATCAGGATACAACGTCATGATTTCACCAATATAGTGATCTGCGGTTTTATAGCAAGAAAGGAGCAGTTCTTTTTGGGTCCAGAGAAGATGCTGGGCATCATCAGTCCCACGGAAAACAACCATCGCAAAATCCCATTCACGGGTTTTCATCAGATTCATGGTTACGACCGCATGAGATGTGGTAACAGAATTAATCATCTGAACCAGTTTTTTGGGTGCATACCGCGCAGCAAGATGTTTGGGGATATCATCGACTGCAACCTGCTCAAGCTCATATCTGCCCAGTTTTCCATCCACAAGATCCTTTTTCAGTTCATGTGGATACGTGTATTCTGATTCCAACGAGGGGGTAAGCAAACCCGTGACCATGACTCCATTGATTTCCTCAGGTGGATACGTCCCAGGAACGTTAACGACAATGCTTTTCTTTGCATCATCTGTGAGAAGATTCCATATGGCAGGGACTTTACGATCAAGACCACTGATCAGTTTTTTTGAACAGGTATCAGTCCGAAAAAAATCATATATCCCATGTTTCCCAGGGTTACATCCTGTGACAATAGAGACCCATGCAGGTGCACTGTAGTACGGTGTCGTGGAACGCAACCGACCATACGCACCTTTTTTTCGTAACGTGTCAAGGTTCGGAAGTTCCCCTGCATCCATCCAGGGTTCTAAAAGATCAAGGGTTGCACCATCAAGACCGATGACAACGACTTTTTTCATAGAACTGGATCATCCTCAGCATATGTTTTATTTTTTTTCCTTATGGTTAATTTGGTATTTAGAGTTACTGACAAAAAAGAAAAAAACGATACCATAAAAAGTTCCTTTGATATACAACAACTGATCATGTATGAAATTACAAGGAAACGTGATGATGATCAGCGGCGCAAGCAGCGGCATGGGCGCAGCATTAGCTAAAAGACTTGCAAAAGAACATTGTAAACTCGTATTGTTTGCTCGCAGGGAAGATAAACTAAAAGAACTTGCAGAAACACTGAAAAATGAAACAGACTGCATCTATAAAACCTGCGATGTAAAAAACAAACACAGCGTGGAAGAAGCGGTGCGGTTTGCCTACAAAACGTTTTCACGAATTGATTGTGCACTGTTAGCCGCTGGTGTTCTGATCCCAAACCCGATTGAATCGTTTGATAGTACAATCA